>JBBRHK010000092.1:0-8908 GCA_038222815.1 Chitinophagales bacterium | reverse complement strand
GTATCTGGGCTTACGGTAGGCACAGAATACTATCTTAAGTTATACAGCCTAGGCAATAATAATTTTGCAACCTTTGATTTCTGTATTCAATCTGTGCCGGAACCTCCAGTAAATGACGACTGTTCCAATGCTATAAACCTAACTGTCAATGCATTTGGCACTACTTGTACTACTTCAATAAATGTGAATACTACTGGTGCTGCAGCTTCAACGCCGACCTCAACTTGTGATAATGGAAGCGGAAACGATGACATTTGGTACAAGTTTACTGCATCTTCAACTAAGATTATCTTGCGGTACAGCAACTTTGCAACGACAACTGGGGATGGTGCTTCAAGGTTAGGGTATGCAATCTATGAAGGTAGTTGTCCGAGCAGTTCTACTAGCTTATACTGCAACAATTCAATGGGATTTTTTAGTGGTTATGAGATTGTCTCTGGACTCACTGCTGGCACTGAATATTATCTCAAAATATACAGCGGCGGTATTAATAACTATGCAAGCTTTGATATATGCATTCAAGAGGTACCTGAACCGCCTGTAAACGATGAATGTACCAACGCCATTTTTGTAAATACAGAGGCTGATAACAGCAATTGCGTTAATTCAATAACTATCAATACTTCTGGCGCAACGAGGTCAGCGCTTAATCCGTCTTGTAGCAGTGGTAATAATGATGATTTGTGGTACACTTTCAATGCACCTACCCCTTCTATTTCCCTAAGATTTAGCAATGCTGTTTCTACGATTACTACTGCCGGAGCATTTCAATTAGGTTATGCTTTATACACTGATTGTCCTGCAAGTTCTACGGCTGTGAGTTGTAATAGTGCGTTCGGTTTTGGTAGTAGCGGGCTTACGCAAATCAACGGACTCACTGCAGGTAATACCTACACACTGCGCTTATTCAGTAGTGCTAGTGATGGTTATGCTAGTTTTAACTTCTGTATTCAAAGTGTACCTGCACCGCCTATTAATGATAATTGTGCCAATGCTACTACACTTACTGTAGGTAATGGATTTTGTACAAGTCCAAGCATTGGTAATTTACAATATGCATTACCTTCTAGTGGCATTCCTATTGCAACTTGTGCTACTGCTGCTTCTGTGAATGATGTATGGTATAAGATAGAGGCACCAGCTACAGGAAATGTAATCATTCAAACCTCGCCTTCCTTGGCCTCAGTAACAGATTTGTTTATGACCGCATATATCGGATCCTGCGCAGCGTTAGTAGAAATTGGCTGCGATGATAATGGAAATCCAAATCCTTTTCCTGCTGCAAATCATAGCAGAATAGGGCTTACTGGCAGAGTGCCGGGCGAAGAAATCTTCATACGCATCCAAGGAAGAAATACTGCTGACCAAAACCAATTTTCTATCTGCGCTTGGGATACTACAACCTCTGTACTACCAGCCATTGCCGCCGGCGGTGCCTGTGTCGTAAATCCAAATAAATCTATCAACGCTGCCAATGGCAATCAGTATATGTGGGTACCTATTTTTGACGCAG
Source organism: Chitinophagales bacterium (assembly GCA_038222815.1). GTDB lineage: Bacteria > Bacteroidota > Bacteroidia > Chitinophagales > Chitinophagaceae > Ferruginibacter. The sequence goes on along the minus strand of JBBRHK010000092.1, from coordinate 7,395 downwards.
CAGGAGATATCGTTGCAGAATTCTATGCAAATGGTAAGAATGTTGGAAATGTTAGTTCACAACTTTTTGTAAATACAAACGCTGTGAGAAATAGTAATGGACAATTTTATCTTGATAGAAACTTGGCTATGCAAACCGCTAATACATTTAGTGGTAATGTAAAGGTTAGAATTTATTTAAAGGATAGCGAATTTCAAGCACTACAATCTGCCGATCCTAGTTATAGTTCTGTAAATGACTTAACAATTATCAAAGTAGAGGAAGCCTGCAATGCTAGTTACACAGGTGGAGGAGTATTTGTTCCATCTACATCAGGAACTTATACAAATAGCTACTATTTAGAGGCTGATGTTAATTCATTTAGTAGTTTCTACTTTTCTAAAGTCGCCATCTTGCCTATCGTCATAGAAAGTTTTGATGCGTATCAATCGGGAGAGCAGAATTCTATTTTATGGAAAGTAGCTAGTAGTAATGATGTGGAGAAAATTGTATTAGAAAGAAGTACAGATGGCCAAAGGTATGATGCAATCCAAACGACCAACGGAACAAGTAGTATTGCATTTACTAATAGAGTATTTACAGAAACGGACACTCAATACGAAGCTATTTTTTACAGACTGGTTGTGTATGGTAAAGATGGCAGCAAAAAGTATTCTGACACTAAGGTTATACGTCGTAGCAACATTGAGAACAATATAGTAAGCATTTATCCTAATCCTGTTTCTGATATTTTGTATATTAGGACTAATGGAAGTACTACTGGAAAAATGCAAGTGGTAATTTATAACAGTACGGGCAAAACTGTGATGAGAAAAGTAATAGTAAACACATCAACCACAAATCAGATCGATGTAAGTCTGCTACCCGCTGGTCTATACATATTACAAACCATTAATAATAATAATATTAAATCACAACATAAAATATTTAAGCAATAGCCCACACCTTGAGGAAGATGCACTTGCCACTCTGTGAAAGCAGAGTGGCTTTTTTGGATAGGCTTTAACCCAGGCATTGCCTGTTACAGTTTTTTTACGTTTATCTTCGCAGCTATGCCTGAGTTCAACCTTACTGACACCTTAAATCTAGCTAGTAAACTTACTCCAAGACGTGTGTGGAATGGGGTAAAAGTGCTGAGTAGTTTTTATATAGGTAAATTAACGAAACGGCCTATACAATGGGGTTATCCTACTTCAATTTCCTTTGAGCCCACCACTAGTTGCAATCTGAGGTGCCCGGAGTGTCCTAGTGGATTACGGGCTTTTACTAGGCCTACCGGAATGCTAGAGCAGAATTTCTTTAAGAAGACTATAGATGAAATTTATAAAGAGCTTTTATATCTGATTTTTTACTTTCAGGGAGAACCATATTTAAATCCTGAATTTTTGGATATGGTAAAATATGCCTCGTCAAAAGGAATTTACACCGCCACAAGTACCAATGCTCATTACCTGAATGATGCCAATGCAAAAAAGACGGTAGAGAGTGGCTTAGATAGACTCATCATTTCTATAGATGGTACTACACAAGATGTATATCAATCATACCGAGTAGGTGGTAAACTTGAAAAAGTAATAGAAGGGGCAAAGAATATAATGAAATGGAAAAAAGAGTTGAATAGCAAAACACCTTTTGTATTTTTTCAATTTCTGGTAGTAAAGCCTAATGAACATCAGATAGAAGATATCAAACGATTAGCTAAAGAAGTAGGTGTAGATGAAGTGAGATTTAAAACAGCACAGGTGTATGATTACGAGACGGACCCTAACCAACTCATACCAGAAAATCAAAAATTTAGCAGGTATATCAAAAATGCAGACGGTACTTATCGCAATAAAAACAAACTCGCCAATGAGTGTTGGAAGATGCAGCAGGGAAATGTGATTACTTGGGATGGGCTTGTAGTGCCTTGCTGTTTCGATAAAGATGCCTCGCATCAATTAGGTAATCTTAAAACGCAAACTTTCAAAGAGATTTGGAACAACGATAATTATAAACAGTTCCGCAGCGATATTCAACAGAGCAGGAAGAATATTGATATTTGTGCTAATTGTAGCGAAGGGGCATCCGTTTGGAAATAATGGCATTGTTTTAGATTTACCGCTTTATATTTTATTTACTATGACAGAGAATGTATTCAATCAAAGACTCAAACAAGTTATTTTACTTGCCCTAATAGTACTTATAGGCATATTATTATTGATGCAAATAAGCGGTTTCATTCCAGGTATATTGGGTGCTATCACGCTTTATATCGTTTCAAGAAAGTATTATTTCATCTTAGTGCATAAGCGAAAATGGAAAAAAAGTTTGGCTGCAACTTTGTTTCTTGTCATTAGTATTATTATAGTGGCCATACCTATTTATCTTACGGTAGAGATGATATCACCAAAGGTTTCTGCGCTGATACAGAATAAAGAAAAGGTAGTGCAAGATGTAAAAGATTTTGCAGAAAAATTGGGTAATGCCACTGGTCTGTCCATATTTTCGGAAGAAAGAATGTCCCAGCTAGGAGAAAAAATATCTACATTTATTCCTACGCTTCTTAATAGTACCTCATCCATCGTTACTAATCTTGCTATGATGTTTTTTGTATTCTATTTTATGCTGGTGGGCGGTAAGGAAATGGAGAAAACTTTACACAATACGATTCCATTAAAAGAAAAAAATAAGCAGTTACTTACATCAGAAACAAAAATGATGATAAAAAGTAATGCGCTCGGTATTCCTGTAATATGTATCATTCAAGGAGTCTTTGCCGCTATTGGCTATTTGATTTTTGGAGTAGAAGAATGGGCTTTGTGGGCTTTTCTTACAGGTCTTTTTGCATTTGTGCCCATTGTAGGTACTATGCTGGTTTGGGTGCCATTGGTATTATTGCTATATGCGAAAGGTGAAGCTGGCCCTGCCCTTGGTCTCTTGCTTTACAGTGTAATTGTAACGGGTAATGTAGATTACTTAGCAAGGCTTACTCTGTTGAAAAAATTTGGAGATGTGCATCCTATCATCACTATTTTGGGCGTTATTATTGGGCTTAATTTTTTTGGTTTCCTAGGATTAATTTTTGGTCCATTATTAATTAGCTATTTTTTAATTTTGGCAAAAATATATATTAATGAGTTTACTGATATTCACAGTATCGATTTAGTTACCGATACTAATCAAGAAGTTTTAACAGAGGAAAGCCAATCAGATTAATTAATTTTCAAGGAAAATAATTTTTGTGTTTTAATATAAAGAAATGAGTTTAGAAGACGATATACAACAACCAATTTTTAGAAATGAGTATCAAAAGGCATTCATTAATATTATTTACAGTTCCAATTGGGCTAGTGAGAAAATGAATGAATTATTTTCTACAAAAGATATTACCTCTCAACAATTTAATATCCTCAGAATTTTGAGAGGTGCTGGAAAACCGCTATCCACATTGCAAATAAGACAACGTATGCTAGATAAAATGAGCGATACGAGCAGGATAGTAGATAGGCTAATTAAAAAGGGATTGGTAATAAAGAATGTGTGTGCAGAAGACAGGCGTTTGGTAGATATTAGTATTTGCGAAAATGGTATGACGCTTTTAGAAAATATGGATCAAGAAATAATAGCTTTAGAAAATAGTTTTACAAAACTGGATGAAGTGGAACTAAAGCAATTGAATTTTTTACTAGATAAACTTAGAGGATAGATGTACAAATATTTTTTCTCCGTTTTATTTTTAACTAGTTGCTTTTCAAGTTTATGTTTTTCGCAAGTGGCGAAGCCAGAATTTAGAGCTGCTTGGGTAGCTTCCGTTTCTAACATTGATTGGCCAGCCAAGGCAGGTCTAAGTACAGAAGAACAGCAAGCGAGTTTTATAAAAATGATAAACGCTCATAAAGCTGCTGGCCTCAACGCCATCATTGTGCAGATTCGTCCTTCTGCAGATGCGTTTTACCCTTCACCTTATGAGCCTTGGAGTGAGTGGCTTACAGGGCAGCAAGGTATGGCGCCTTATCCTTTCTACGATCCATTAGCATTTATGATAGAGGAAGCTCATAAGCGGGGTATGCAGTTCCACGCTTGGATGAATCCATATAGAGCGATATTTAATATTGCTAAGTCTAGCCTTACGCCTTTTCATATTACTAAAATACACCCGGAGTGGTTTTTGACTTACGGTGATAAGATTTATTTTGATCCGGGAAATGAGCAGGTGATGGATTATGTGACGGCTATTGTAAGGGATGTAGTGCGTAGGTATAAAGTAGACGCCATTCATTTTGATGACTACTTTTATCCATATCGTATAGCAGGCAAAGAGTTTCCTGATGAAAATTCTTATAGAAAATCTGGAACAAAGCTCAAAAAGGACGACTGGAGAAGAAGTAATACAGACACCATAATTTCTAAGTTACATAGGGCAATAAAGGAGGAAGATAAATATTGTCAGTTTGGGATTAGCCCATTTGGGGTATGGAGAAATATTGCTGATGATCCTGATGGTAGTAATACTAAAGCAGGACAAACGAATTATGACGACCTGTATGCGGATATTTTACTTTGGATGAAAAAAGGCTGGATAGATTATGTGACACCACAATTGTACTGGGAATTTGGTCATAATGCCGCTCCTTTCGAGGAGCTAGTGGATTGGTGGGCTCGACATACCTATGGTGTAAATTGCTATATAGGTTTAGGGCTTTATAGAGCCAATAGCAATGCTGCTTGGAAAGATAAGACGCAATTGCCACGACAAATAGAAGGTATAAGAAAATACCCATCGCTCAATGGTATTGTGCTATATAGTGGAAAATATGTAGAGATGAACCCTAATGGCTGGACGGATAGTTTAAGAAATAACTATTTTAATCAACCAGTCGTCGCTCCTATGCAAAGACCCGCTGATGTAGGCTACAATGCACATTAGTGCGTATGGTGCGGAGAAGTACATTTACTTTTTCTGCAAAGCTTATAATTGTAATAGTGCGCTGAGATTATTAGAAAAACGGCAGGGATAAGAAACCAATTTTCAACAGAATGAAAAAATTGTTTTGTTACTAGAAATGCCAATCCAACTGCAAACATTATTATGGGGTTCATATTTTTATGATGTGTAATATAACCGTGATATAAAGCATACATACCTACGCCAGCAGCAAGCGCTATCATTCCCCACTCAAACGCAGCATTGTGCAAAATATTAACACCAAATAACGGCAAAGTAGTAAGTATAAGCGGCAAGATTGCACAATGAATAGCACAAGCTATTGATGTAAGAATACCTAACCCATCCCAATTTGCCTTAACATTCATCCTGCAAAGTTATGATTTATTTGCAATAGTGTTGCATTTACTAAGTGTAAGTTTTGTAACTTTACCAGCTATAATTTTGTTATAATACCATGAGGAAAAAGAAACTTTTTATTTATCTGGGATTTTTTATTGTCTTACTTGCAACGTTTTTATTTGTAGTATTTAAAGACCACGATTTTAGTGCATCAAAACTTGCTGTTATAAATCCTGCAGTAGGCGAATTTTCTTTTACGGATCAAAATGGAAAGAAATTTTCTCAAACTAAAACCGAGGGTAAAGTATATGTAGCGGAATATTTTTTTACTACTTGTGCAGGTATCTGTCCTAAAATGAATGCCAATATGCGTAGGGTTTGGGATGAGTATAAAGAAAAAGAAAACTTTTTAATTTTATCTCATACTTGTATGCCGGAAGTAGATAGCGTGCCACTGCTGAAAAAATATGAGCAGAAAATGATTACTGGAAACTTAGTAAAAAGAGAAGACTATACCTACGTATTGAAGGATACCATACGAAGCACCGCTGTAGAAAATAAAAACTGGTTTTTTGTTACGGGTAATAAGCAACAGCTTTATACCATAGCAAGACAGGGGTATATGATAGATGATGGTAAACCTGATAGCACACAGCTCATTAAGGATCAATTCATTCATACACAATTTTTTTCCTTAATAGATAAGCAAGGAAGAGTAAGGGGCATCTATGATGGATTGAAAAATGATGAAATTGAAAAATTAATTATTGATATCAATGGATTGCTAAAGGAGAAAATAACAACCAAGCGATTTATGACTGGCTTTACTAATAATCCCGGATAATATAAGATGAGCGAAGACATTATAAAAAAATATGGCCTTAGTATCACAGATAGTAGGAAAATTATCCTTGCTCTTTTTCAAAAGGAAGGCAAGGCATTGGCACAATCGGATATAGAACGAAAGACTAAGACTAGCCTAGATAGAGTAACGGTATATAGAACTTTAAATACATTTTTAGAAAAAGGAATTATACATCAAATACCTACTACAGATAATTTACAATTATATGCACTCTGTGGTGATAGTTGTGGCGCTGGTAATCACGATGACAACCACGTTCATTTTGAGTGTGAGCAGTGTAAAAGCATAACCTGTATAGATGAAGTTGTAGTGCCGGCGGTAAAGTTGCCAAAAGGTTTTAAGCCTAGAAAATCTTCTATGGTGGTAAAGGGGCTTTGTATGAAGTGTAAATAATTTTCAGACAAAATTAAAAGTTATAATTTCAAGAATTGATTTGTTGTGTGCTATGTTACGACACCGCTAAATACTTTGAAAGTTTCAAATGAAAAATTACCAAAAAGCTTTAGTCTATTATTTATTTGCAGGACTTACAGTTTTTGGAGCAGTTAAAATATTTCCATCAGGTTCTTGCGGCCCGAGTTTAGGGGTTTTATTTTTTTTAGCTATCAATTTACTTAGTATTGTTCTTTTCATTATTAGTTTGGTACGGACATTGAATGGAAACAAAACAACAGTCTATTCGACTCTTATCCATTTTTTAGGCTCGATTGCATTCCTAATTTATTTTTTCACGGCTGACCAATTATAACGGAAATGAAAAATAAAATAATTAGACGTTTGACACGAAATTTAATTCTGACATTTTTTATAAGTTGTATTTTGACAACTATTACAATTTTAATTTTCTATAATAAACAAATGGGAAGTTTAGAGGGGAATACAGGAATTTCACTTTTTATTATCGGCGGATTTCTGTTATCATTTGTTATGACAGTTTTATCAACTACTGTTTATCTAAATATTTATGATACTATTAGAAACGACAACATACGATGTTTGCTAACTTTTTTTCTCTTGCCGATTTTTGTATTAATGACAATATTCTTTACTAATGGGAATTTTGAAATGTGGACACTATATTTAGTTTTATGTGTTCCATTTATTGCGACACAAATATTTTTTTACATTAACTTTAAAAAAACTTTGACAGACTTTGATGAGTAGACAAAACACTGCACACAATAACAAGGGGTTTTGCAATATTGGGGCAGGACATTGTAATCTTCATCATTAGCAACATAGCAGCAGTTGTTCGGGCAGG
>JBBRHK010000091.1:0-8995 GCA_038222815.1 Chitinophagales bacterium | reverse complement strand
AATTAATAGCAGCTCCCTTTGGAACCTCTATGCTAAAATTACCAGCATTATCTGTGGAGGTTGATTTAGCAGATGTGGCAACAGTCACTCCAGATAGGACATCTCCTGTGGAGGATTTAACGATTCCCTTTACAACAATATTTTGTGCGGACAGGGACATTATCGAAATGACAAAAAGACATACGATAGAAAAGAAGATTTTCATTCTCATGCGGCAAGACTTTGGTGATAAATAATTAAATTTGATAACGGTAAGTTAAAGTAAAGGTTCTGGGTAGCGTAAAATAGCCCCTACTACATTACTACATCAGCCGACATAACTAATTGATTGCCAATAATTATATTTGATAAATACTACGTCAATAGGAAAAAAAGATGAAATTTTTACAAAAAATCGCCATTTTAATAGTCAGTATTGGTTTTATTAGCATTTCCTGTTTTTGCCAATCAACCATAGGAATACCAGAGATAATTAACTATTCTAAGGCAGATTATGGTGCTGGTTTACAGACCTGGGACATAGATCAAGATCAAAATGGCATTATCTATTTAGCTAATAATGAAGGGTTACTTACTTATGATGGAAGTAATTGGAATCTTTTTCCTCTACCCAATAAAACAATCGTTCGCTCCGTCCATATAGATAAGGGCAGAATTTATGTGGGTGGTCAAGATGAAATAGGATATTTTGAACCTTCGACAACAGGAAGCCTACAATTTCACTCATTAATAAGCGCAATACCTTACAAATACAGAACATTTGCAGACGTATGGGAAATTGCCTCCTTTAACACAAGTGTAATTTTCAGAACAGAGAAGTACCTTTTCATATTGGCCAAAGACAGTATTTCTGTAATAGAAGCACCATCACTTTGGAACTGCTTAGGAACTTCAAATACACAGATATTAGTGCAAGATAAAAAAGCTGGCATTTTAGAACTTAGGGGAGATAGCACTATACCCTACTTGGATAACAATAATTATTTTATAAATAGTACCGTAACAGGTATTATGCCTTATAAAAATAATGAGTTCATAGTAAGTACATTAAAGGGAGACTTATTTCATATTATAAATCGCAGGGCCACTCCTATTAAATTATCTGGTTTTGATCGCAGAGCACTAACTTTTTACAAAATACGAGTTCTAGATAGCCAAATATTAATAGGCACTTCCGAATATGGGGTACTTATCGTAGATATTGGGGGCAATGTGTTACAACAGATTTCAAAAACACAAGGTCTACAAACCAATAATTGCCTTTCCTTATTTACGGATACGGAGAAAAATCTATGGCTGGGTTTAAACAACGGAATATCACTGTCACTTATTAATAACCCATTAAAGCAAATCAAGCCTGAGGGTAACGAGGGCTCTGGCTATGCATCTGCCATATACAATAACCAGTTATATTTAGGTAGCTCCGATGGTCTGTTCTCTGTTCCAATTAGAGGTCTTAATTCAGATTTCAGTTATGACGCAGGAAATTTTAAAGCTGTAACTAATGCAAAAGGTCAGGTATGGAGTCTAAATAATATAAATAATAAGTTATGGATAGGGATGCATCAAGGCGCATTAACGTTGAATGGTAATGAGGCTAGTGTACTCAATAATAGTAGTGGGTATTGGGGCTTTCATACAAGCAACTCACTTTCCAAAGAGATTATAGCTGGAAATTATAACGGTATTCATATCTTTAAAAATGAAAATAACCTGATAGATGCTGGCACTCAAATTAAAAATTTTGATGAGTCATCAAGGTATATTGCACTCGACGATGGAGGAGCAATATGGGTATCTCATCCTTACCATGGTGTTTTTAAGTTAGTAAAAAATGGCGATAATTATCTGCAAAAAAAATATGGCATTAAAGATGGCCTTCCTTCAGAATCCGAAAATTATATATTCAATATTGGTGATAAGATTGCTGCCGGATGTGTAGATGGAATTTATTTCTACGATAGGAACAGAGGAAGTTTTCTAAAAGATAAAACTTTTGCAAGGGTAGCGGGCAATATATCTGTGAGGTATATTAAATATGACGCCAGCGATAATTTATGGATCGTATCTGGAAAGCAACTAGGCATTATTCAACAGTTCAATAGTAATCCTAGCTTATCATTTATACCAGAACTTACTGGTAAGATTCTCAGCGGGTTCGAAGCCATCAATATTATAAATCAAGAAAATATTTTGATTACGGGAGTTGAAGGTTTTTACCATTTTAACTTACTAAAATATAGAAAAGAACAAAACAAATTGACTGTTCATATTTCAAAACTAATTGCCACAGCAGTAAACGATAGTACTATCTATGATGGCTTTACTAATAATTTAAATAACAAAGACTATACGAAGATCGACAAATCATTTAGGGCAATAAGATTTGTCTTTAGCTCTACCAGCTTTAGCAAAAAAGGAAATATTGAATACAGCACAAGACTGGTAGGATTCGATAAAGAATGGTCTGCTTGGACAAGACGAAATGAAAAGGAGTATAGCAATTTAAGACCAGGAAAATATAGTTTTGAAGTCAAGGCAAGAAATAGTAATAACGTTCAATCGTCCGAAGCCGTATATAGATTTCGAATATTGCCAAAATGGTATGAAACAAATATTGCTTATTTTTTCTATTTCCTTTTGTTAGCCTTTACTGTCTTTTTAGTACGATATATCACCAAGAAAAAACTTAAAAGACAACTTGCAAAGCATAAATTAGAACAGGATCGACTTAGATACATTCACGACCTGGAGCAAGATAAAAAGGAGTCAGAGATAATTAATCTTCAAAACGAAAAACTTGCTGTAGAAGTCTCTTATAAAAATACCAAACTTGCCTCCTCTACAATGCACCTTGTAAAAAAAGGAGAACTAATTTCGAAACTAAGCGAAGAATTAAAATCACTGAGTAAACAGTTTAAAAATAGTCAATTCACAATGGCTACTAAAAAAATGCTTAGCTCATTAAACGAAGATGAAAAGCTAGATGAAGACTGGGAAATTTTTAGTAATCATTTTGATGAAGTACATAGTGATTTTACAAAAAACTTAAAACAGAAACATCCTAAACTAACAGGAGGCGAAGTAAAACTTTGTATTAATCTACGAATGAATTTATCTACTAAAGAAATAGCGCAGCTAATGAATATTTCTGTACGGGGTGTAGAGGTGAGTAGATATAGACTAAGGAAAAAATTAGAACTTGCAAGTGATGCCTCTTTGTATGATTACCTGATGGGTATTTGATTTTATTGGTAGATACGCTATTTGAAAAATTAATTAAAGTACCAGATTCAAGCTGTGCCTATCAGATTTTTTTTAAAATATCTTTACGATAAGGTCGCTCTGATGGAGCTTATTGAAAAATATTTTATTTTTCTACCATATGGTCGTCTCGCTGGGACTTGTCGCTAGATTGTTTGCAATATTTTCACTTATCAAAGTATTCACTTAGTTAATTATTTAAAGAAACTAACATTGGCTTCAATCGTTTCTTTTCCAGCCAAAATGTACCAAATGGTATAAGAGATGTAGCGAAGCAGAGCAATACAAAACTAAACTTCCACTTATAAACTATCCAGCATCTAAGACCCAATAGTAAAAACAAAACGAATAGCAAGCCGTGAAGCATACCTACATAATAATTAGGTGCCAGCATATCCCATTTATATTTTAGAGGCATTGTGATAGCGAACAGCAGATAGCTAACACCTTCTAATACTGCAATAGTAGAGAATTGTTTAAGAGGTTTTGTAGATGTCATTATTCTAGTGTGCTTAATTGTAATTCGAATGCGAATTTATTACAATAAATGCTGGATTCGAAATTGAAATGAAAAAATCCCTCTCACAATTGCAAGAGGGATTAAAAAAATAATTATGATGAATATTAGTATCCACCCATACCGCCCATATCTGGAGCGCCATGGCTATGTCCTGCTTCTTCTTTAGGCTTGTCTGCTATCACACACTCAGTAGTCAATAACATACCTGCAATAGATGCTGCATTTTCCAATGCTACACGGCTCACTTTTGTAGGATCAATAACACCTGCTTTAAACAAGTTCTCGTACACTTCTGTTCTTGCATTAAAACCAAAATCTCCTTTACCGTCTTTTACTTTTTGAATAACGATGCTACCATCTATTCCAGCATTTTGTGTAATAGTGCGCATTGGTGCCTCTAGAGCTTGACGTACTATCGCCATTCCAGTCTTCTCATCAGCTATTTGTCCTCTTACTACTGGATCCAAAGCAGCAATAGCACGAATGAAAGCAACACCACCACCTGGTACAATTCCTTCTTCTACCGCTGCTCTTGTAGCATGTAATGCATCATCTACTCTATCTTTCTTCTCTTTCATTTCTACCTCTGTAGCAGCACCTACGTACAATACAGCAACACCGCCAGCCAACTTAGCTAAGCGCTCTTGTAATTTCTCCTTATCGTAATCAGAAGTTGTATTTTCTATTTGAGCTTTTATTTGTCCTACTCTAGCAGCTATCTCTTTCTTCGCTCCTTTACCACCCACAATAGTAGTGTTATCTTTATCTATCACAACGCTAGATGCCTGTCCTAGAGTAGCTAATTCAACTGATTCCAATTTGTGACCAAGCTCTTCACTTACCACAGTTCCTGCAGTAAGGATAGCAATATCAGTTAGCATTTCTTTTCTTCTATCACCAAATCCTGGTGCTTTTACAGCAGCTACTTTCAAAGTACCTCTTAGCTTATTAACCACTAGAGTTGCTAGAGCTTCTCCTTCAAGGTCTTCTGCAATAATCAATAATGGACGACCACTTTGTGCTACCTTCTCAAGGGTAGGCAAAATATCCTTCATTACAGAAATCTTCTTATCATATATAAGTATGTAAGGATTCTGCAATTCAGTTTGCATTTTCTCACTGTTTGTAACGAAGTATGGAGAAACATATCCTCTATCAAATTGCATACCTTCTACAATATCAACTGTTGTATCTGTTCCTTTTGCTTCCTCAACAGTTATAACGCCTTCCTTACCTACTTTGGCAAATGCTTCTGCGATTAATTTTCCTACAGTCTCATCATTATTAGCAGAGATAGTAGCTACTTGTTGAATTTTCTTAGCGTCATTTCCCACAGTCTGAGATTGAGATTTTAGGTTCTCTACTACAAGAGAAACCGCTTTATCAATACCTCTTTTTAGATCCATAGGGTTAGCACCTGCGGCTACCATCTTAAGACCTTCAGCAATAATTGCTTGGGCAAGAACCGTAGCAGTTGTAGTACCATCACCAGCTATATCAGCAGTTTTGCTAGCTACTTCTTTTACCATTTGCGCACCCATATTTTCAATTGGGTCTTCTAGTTCGATTTCTTTAGCTACTGTAACACCATCTTTAGTTACGCTTGGTGCACCAAATTTTCTTTCCAATACTACATTACGACCTTTTGGTCCAAGGGTAACTTTAACTGCATTAGCAAGGGTATCTACCCCTTTCTTCATTCTATTTCTTGCTTCGATATCGAAGTATATTAATTTAGACATATTCATTTGGTCTCCAAATGTTATCCTGGGAAACTAACAGGTTTTCGTTTTTTTAATTAAAATAAAAAGTGAAACACAATTACTTCATAATAGCGATGATATCGCTCTCTCTCATAATTAAGTAATCCTTACCCTCTACAGATATCTCTGTACCGGCATATTTACCATACAAAACTTCGTCACCTGCTACAACAGTTACTGGTTCATCCTTCTTTCCGGGTCCGGCTGCGATTACAGTTCCTTTTTGAGGTTTTTCTTTTGCTGTATCAGGAATGTAAATACCGCCAGCTGTCATAGTTTCTGCTTTTGCAGGTTGTACAATTACCCTGTCGTGTAGTGGAATGATACCACCAGACTTCTTAGCCATAATTTATTATTTTTTGTAAATGATTAAAGAATTCGTTGAAAACCCAATTTGTTGGGCTTTCTCCAAAGTACCAATTTCATACCAATAGCTCCAAGCGTATTAATTGACAGTATGACAAGTGACAATTTGTGCAGAAATAAAAACAATTAAGACAAAATGCCAAATTTTAGCGACTATTGAAAAACTATCATTTCTTTAAGCTACTGCCAGTTCTAAAACACTTAATTTTGCATTTCTCAAAAAATAGTTCTAGTAGATGCTGAGTAGAAGAAACATTAGAGTAAAAGTGATGCAGACCCTTTACGGTCTTGACAGTTCCGATAACGGCACCACATTAAGAAAAGCACAAGCCGTGCTAAGTAACAAGATAGAGAAAAGTAGAGATTTGTTTACCTACTTACTATTTTTTACCACAGAAGTAGCTAGATATACGGAGATAAATGCTAGACAAAAAGCTAGTAAATACTTACCTACGCAAGAAGATCTTACCCTTAATACAAAGCTAGCGGGCAATGAACTACTCTGGAAGATTGTGGAAGCTGACCCTTTTAAAAAAGCCGTACAAGATGGAAAAATGGATATCATCATCGACAGAGATTTAGTAAAGAAGATATTCCAACAATTAATAGCTAGTGAAGAGTATATTGAATACATAGATGAAAGTTCTAGAAACAAAAAAGATGAGAAAGCTATTTTAGAATTTATTTTCAATGGATTGATGTTGCCTAATGAAGACTTCATTAATCATATTGAAGAATTGTTTATCAATTGGGATGATGATGCGGAAATGATGCAATTGCTAGTACAAAATTATTTGGCGAAGCCCAATGCATACGCTCACAAGGAAATATTAGCTGGCGAGAAAAAAGAATTTGCAAGCGACTTGTTAGAGACGGTTATAAAGAAAGATGAATTTACAAGAACGCTAATTGATCCTAAATTAAACAACTGGGATGCAGAACGTATAGCTAGCCTAGATTTGATTTTACTAAAGATGGGTGTGTGCGAATTTCTTTTCTTTGATACTATTCCTACAAAAGTTACGATCAATGAATACATAGATTTAGCGAAGCAGTACAGTACGCCACAAAGTGGACATTTTGTAAATGGACTTTTGGATAATATCCATAAAGAGTTACAAGCACAAAATAAGATTGAAAAAACAAAATATAAAAACAGCACTATTTAATATGAAACAAATATTTATCGCCATTACTATCTTAGCAGTATTTGCAAGTTGCAAAGAAAGAAAAACTATGGATGCTCCTAAGACACAAGAGGAAATGACTAAGCTGACCGAGTCAGCACCTACAACTGTGCAAATGCTAGACAGCGTATATGACTTTGGGAAAGTAACGGAGGGGCAACAAGTAGAATATAGTTTCCGTTTCAAGAATACAGGAACAAACCCGCTTGTAATTACAAATGCTGTAGGAAGTTGCGGTTGTACTGTAGCTGAGAAGCCAGAACAGCCTGTGTTGCCAGGAGAGATAGGCTATATGAAGGTAAAATTCAATAGTGAAAATCGTGTAGGCGATGCTCACAAAACGGTTACCGTTTCAGCAAACGTACCTACTGGTTTTCCAGAACTTTTAATTAAAGGAGAGGTAATAAAAAAAGCGTAGCACTTTTTAAGTTATTAGTGATAAGTTATGAGTTATTAGTTTCTTAGGTCAAACTATTAATATAAAATTCAACTAATAACTTTTTAAAAAATACAAATACCTGGAAGTGTTAAAAGCATTTATAAAAAATATAAAACTTGCTTGTTATAAAAATTATCACTCATAACTAATCCCTCATCACTAATCACTCACAAATAATCACTCACAACTAATCACTAATAACTAATCACTAATAACTCAATTATGAATTTTTTCCCAACAGTTTTACAAGCAGGCGGTGCAGCAGGCGGAGGTACTTCTACCCTAATTATGATGGGTGGAATGATTTTAGTATTTTACTTTTTTATGATTCGCCCACAGGCAAAAAAAGCAAAAACACAAAAGAAATTTATTGCAGAGCTTCAAAAAGGCGATAAAATAGTTACGATAGCCGGTATTCACGGTAAAGTAAATAAAGTAAATGATGACAATACTCTTGAAGTAGAAGTGAGTCCAGGAAGTTACTTAAAGCTAGTGCGTTCTGCTATAAGTATGGAGTGGACTAGCAACATTAATAAAGTGCCAGTAGTCACAGGAGCGAAGTAGTTTCGTTCAAAATTTTTATTTAAAAACGAATGGGTGAAAACTCATTCGTTTTTTTTATATTTAGCTATGCTTAAAATAGGACTTACAGGAGGAATTGGTTCGGGAAAATCTACCGTTGCAAAGATTTTTGAAGTACTAGGAATTCCAGTACTATATGCAGATGATGTTGCCAAGGAATTAATGAATTCTGATGAAGTATTGAAGCAATCGATTAAAGACAAGTTCGGCGAAGCAGCTTACATCGATGGATTACTTGATAGAAAATATTTATCAAAGCAAGTATTCGAAAACTCGGAAAAATTACAGTTGCTCAATAGTCTCGTACATCCTGTAACTATCGCCTATGCCACATCTTGGATGGCACAGCAAAATGCTCCCTATTGCATTAAAGAAGCTGCTATCTTATTTGAAAGCAACAGTAACATTGGATTAGACTTTGTAATAGGCGTTACTGCTCCAGAAGACTTACGAATACAAAGAATTATTGCAAGAGATAAAGTAACAGAAGCAGAAGTGCGACAAAGAATGAGTAGGCAAATGAATGATGAAGAAAAAATGAAGCTTTGTGATTTTGTGATTTATAATGATGAGAAGCAATTTATTACAACGCAGGTTTTGGAGATACATAAGAAATTACTCACAGCAGCTACTTCATTAATCTAAAAGTCAAACTAATTCTTGGTTCAGCTACTTTCTTCGTCTTGGGAATGCTATGCCACCAATGTGTTTGAGAGCCTTCGCCCATTACTAGTAGGCTGCCATTTTCTAAAATTAAACTTACCGTTTCCTTTGTTCCCTTATGCTTGAAAGACATTTTTCTTTCCGCACCAAAACTCAAAGCTGCAATTGCTGCATCTTTCATGATGCTCGGCTCATCATCGCTATGCCAACC
>JBBRHK010000090.1:0-9069 GCA_038222815.1 Chitinophagales bacterium | reverse complement strand
GCTCAGCGAGAAGTTGAATAACCTATACTCATAAACTATGAAGAGAAGTTTTGTTATAATTAAAGTTTTGATTACCCCAACAGTTACAAGGCTAACTAAACCAGTAGTATAATTTATCAACAACTCTCTCTTATATTTTTTCCTAAACTCAATAATTGTACCTGTAGTTTCTGAAACTAAAACTAACACCATAAATATGGTAAACCACAGAGATAATTTTTCGAGTAAATGTTCTGCGTCTAAATGATTCATCAGCTCGAAAATATAATTTTAATACATTCTATAAATTCTTCAAAAACCCAAAGCTCAAACCACTCTCACTAAGGCCTGTCTTAGCTGTACTTATACCATAACTTACTGAGAAGGCTGCAAAGTTAAATGGTGCAAGGATTATTCCTCCACCATAACTAGTGTGAATTGTATTGCTAGTTTCTCCTTTAAGAAAAACTCTACCATTATCTACAAAACCAAACAGTCCAAATTTGCCTGCATACAGAAAACTCCTTACATCAGTAACAAAACGTATTTCGTTTTGATTGTATACCGTGCTAGTACCTACATACCTGTTGGTTTGTACACCTCTAAAAGTAGATTCACTACCTATCGCATTGTATTGATAGAATTCAGGATTACCAATAAGGGATGCTCCACCAACTTTCAATTTCAAGTCGAATTTTTTGCTCAATGGAATATAGACTCCGGCCTCGAGTCCATAATTAAATACATTTCTATTTTTATCATCTATGTTCTGTACGTAGGAAGACTTTCCTAAAAAATATAAACCCTTTGTTGGTAAGATGGAGTCATTAATATTTTGATATAGATAACTTGCTTCTATGCCAGCAAACTTTTTGAGTGAATACTGTTCCTTGAAATTATATCCTGGATCTATTCCTACAAGTCTATCCTTGTCCTGCAGAATATCTACTGACTGAAAAGTACCGCTGATATTCCATCTACTTCTAAGGTTGTACACCCTTTCAAAACCCAATTTACCATCAAAAGTGTGCGCCCTCGCTCTATAAAAATTTCTATCATTTGTAGTTCTCGGTGCATCATTTCCAATACCAAAGAAATTTAACCAAGAGATATCGTCATAATTTGCGAAGGTTCTCAAATCCCATTTACCAATTAATTGCGGTAAATGATTAGTATAGGTAAAGCTTGGCGCTTTTTGAACAATTGAATAGCGCACATCTACTTTATGGTACTGCCCATAAGGATGTTTCCTCCATTGAGAGAATTGATAAATGTAAGACGCTCCTACATAAATTCTATCTTGGTTACTATAAAATACGGTTGGATAAAGACCTTTTTTACTCGGTTGAAAGTATTTGTAATCATAGTTATGAATAGTAGAGTCATTACTAAGGTGCTTGTTTATTTCTGAGCCGCCAGTAATTTCATTTTTGTAATCATCATAAATGATCGTTCTTCTGCCATTTTTTCTAATACTCGATTCATCCAAATAAACGTCTTTCTCTGGCCCACCTATCAATCGAAACTTGATACTTTTATTTACTTTTCCTTTTACATCCCATTGGTCTTCTCCCGCTATTCCGAAAATTCTAATCTCTTTCGTTTCTCTGTTATCAAATAACCTGTGGAAGTACGGCTTATTTTTTACATCACCGTCCTTAGCTATTTTATAAACGCTTACATCAGTAAGGGTATCATTTATCCTATTTATTTCTACTCTATCATTCTTCTCAGATAAAGGAATAGTTACTTCTTGCGAAAGAAATAAATAATAATCAAGTGCGTAATCAACAATTTTATCTCTTCTGCTTTTCAGTTTTCTAATAAGTTCTGAACCAGTAAGGGGATAAACTTCAGGAGGCATTTGCTTTACTGCATTTTCAATTACAGCATCAGTAAGCTGTGTTTTTAAATAGTTGGCTTCCACCATCCATTCTTCTTTATTTAATTTATTGGTAAATCTCCTATCAAGATTTCTTGCTGGGAAATTATAGGTTCTAATATTTTTTATTTTATCATCAAAAGTTTGAAGGTGCTTGGCATTTGCCAGACCTATGGCTCTTTTCAATAAAAAGCCATCAAAAATTGAAAACGCATTATCCCTATCTCTAGGAATTGGAACATACTCTGTTTTCTTACCATCCTTATACGTAGCCCAACGCCATTGGTCTTCGTGCCTGCCCCAGTCGCCAATGAGCATATCAAAAATTCTTGCTCTCACAAAAGCTTTTTGATCTACAAAATCGTCATTGTCTTCTAGCGTTTTCTCTAACATTTTTTCGCTACTCACTATATTTTTTGAATTGCCAAAATCTGCTTCTTTACTCCAGTTCTCATCTGGGCGCTGTTCAAATAGATATGCAATGTCGCCAGTTGCATCATTGAATTCTTTCAAAGCTGGTTGCTTAGGAACGTATACTAATCTTGGTGAAGCGTGAAAAATGTTTGCTGCATCTGCCAAAGGAGCTACAATAAGCGCTGCATAAGGATGTGCTACAGTTACCTGATCATCCGCTATTTTTTCTATAAATGTTCCCTTAGCAATTTCTGGTAAGGCTCCGCTAAATGTTTTATCAAGACTTCTAAAAACATATTCATGATCTTTCTTATCAGTCACTCTTATAGATTTTGTTTGTCTACTTCCTCCTTGTTTATAAGGAATTAATCCACCAAACATGGTATCTAAATTTACTTTTGGCATTGTCACCGGAGTATGCCAAGTGTTGCGATAATGTTGTCCCCAAAGCGATTTATAAAATTTGTTCTTGTAGTACTTGGTCGAGGCAGGCTGTGTAATGAAGTTAGCGCTATCTTTTACTTGCGAAACGGCATTTTTAGGTGTTGGAAAAAGTAGAAAAACGAATAGAGTTAAGGATAAAATTCTAGAATGATATTGTGATCTTTGCATAGAGTAGAGTATTAAAATTCTCAGTTTTAATGATATATACGTAACAATATGGAAAATTGTGCCAAAGTATGGCTAGATATTTTTAAAACTATGGAAATGTCTTAAAAAACTACGCAGGGTATGCACAATACCTGAAGTGATTTAGATAGTTGTTGTATTTTTCAGTTTACTCATCAGCCAACTATCACTTACCGGAATCATCCACTTAGTGAGTAAATCTTTTTTGGTAAGTACAGTATTATTGAAGTATATATTATCTTCTTTTATGAGCTGTGCGTTGTATGCATATACAAATTGTGATAAAGGGATGTATTCAATTTTATTCTCAGGCATCATAAATGCTAGCAGTTGCCTATCAAACATTGAGACTGCAAATTTTGTCTCTATACTTTTTATTAATCTTACGCTGCTATCCGTACTACAGCCGCTTACTGTGGCTGCAGTTTCATCTGCTATTAATACAATGAATCTTCCGAAAAATAAATTGGCGAAGCCTGTAACTTTTTCTCCGTGTGTCTGCCACTGCTCTACAAAATCATTGAGCATTTCTTCTATTTCTAAAGCCTCCGACACAGAAAATAACCGGCTGCTTTGGTAAATCCATACTCTAGACTTATCTGAGAAAGCTTCTGGAATATGATCTTCTATATTTATTTGCATTTTGTAATATTAAATAGACGCCGCTATAAGTTCTGCAATATCTAAAACTTCCACTTCATTTTCTTTCTCCTCATTTTTTACGCCATCTGTAAGCATCGTGTTACAAAATGGGCAAGCCGCTGCAATGATAGAAGCTCCTGTCGCTATTGCCTCTTTACTCCTTTCTAAATTAATTCTTATATCCCCTTTTTCTTCTTCTTTAAACATTTGGGCGCCACCAGCACCACAACAAAGACCATTGCTTTTGCAACGCTTCATCTCTACTAATTCACCATCCAATGCCTCTAGTACTTTTCTAGGCGCTTCATAAATATTATTGGCTCTGCCGAGGTAACAACTATCGTGATAAGTGATTTTTTTTCCTTTGTATTGACCATTCTCACTCATTACAATCTTCCCCTCATCTATAAGTTGTTGTATAAATGTAGCGTGGTGTATCACTTCATAATTACCACCTAGTTTTGGATATTCATTTTTGAATATATTGAAACAATGCGGACAAGCAGTTACTATTTTCTTAATGCTATAGCCATTTAAGATTTGCACGTTTTGATAACCCATCATTTGAAACATAAATTCATTGCCAGCCCTTCTTGCAGGATCGCCAGTACACATTTCTTCTTTTCCTAGTATGGCGTAATTGATACCAACCTTATCTAAGATGGTTACAAATGCTTTGGTGATTTTCTGAGCTCTTTGGTCAAAACTGCCAGCGCAGCCTACCCAAAATAAAATTTCTGGTTGTTCGCCTGCTGCTGCTTTTTCTGCTACGGTAGGTATATGCATAAATATTAGATGGTTTTGTACAAAACTAACTCATTTTGTCCGTTGTGAAAACACTAAAATGGTTTGCCATGAGTTTGATTAACAATCTTACCAACTAAGAATGGAAAACGCTTCAATAGCCCTATCAGAAGGTTCGTGGTAAAAGTTTTGCCAAATAGTCTTTGAATCATCCTGCCCCATAAAAGACGCTTGGCAAATGTTGTGTTCCATTTATTTTGATAATTTTTCTCAAGCTCGTTTCTTGTTATTTCTTTATTTAGAAATTTGATAATTAGCTGAGCAGCTATATGGCTGCCGTGCATTGCCATGCTCATTCCATTACCGCAAAGTGGCGTTATAAGTCCTGCTGCATCACCTATAAAAAGTATATGATCATCTACTTGGGTTTTTTTATCAAAGGAGATTTGACTTATGACAAGAGGTGCATCATACAACTTTGTACTCTCAGTAAAAATCTTTTTGAGATAAGGATTTTTGGAAAGAATTTGCTTCTCCATTGTGCCTACATCGTTGTTTGATTTTTGCAAATTGGATGCTGTCGTCAGGTAACAAAGACAAAATTTTCCATCCTCTATTTGTGACATACCACAATAGCCATCTTCAAAATTATGGAGCGCAATTTCATCTTTATTTCCATTGTAACTGATATGATATTTTACTGCAATGAATTGATTGAGGCGATTTTTTGTAGCTTCTACAAATGGTCTTTTCCATTTTACATCAAGATTTGTCCGCTTGCCAAAGCTGCCGCAAACCAAAGTAGCGTTGAACAAACCGCTATTTGTTTCTACAACAAATTTGTCCTTTACAAACTCTACATTCAGAGCCTTAGTTTTTTCAAATACGCTCACTCCAGTATTGATCGCAATATCTTTAAGTGTATTATCTAATGAAAATCTACTTATGCCAAAACCGCCAAGCGGTAAACTGGCATTTAGTTCCTTCCCATTAGGCGCAGTGATTTTTAGCTGTTGTATTATAGGAAGATTAAGTTCTTTTAATGGCACATCACATCGTAGTAGAAAGTCCCAGCTCTCAAGGCTAATATACTCACCGCAAACCTTATGAAAAGGGTAGACTTCTTTTTCGATAAGGGCAATTGTTTTTCCTTCCTTAGCAAGACTAATAGCCAGCGTGAGGCCAGCAAGGCCGCCGCCTATAATTACCACATCATAAAAGTCTTTGTTACTCAATGTTTGAAAATTATTAAATGTCTAAAGGCCCATTTCCAATCTATTATGACATTAGAAATATGAGCGTCTAAAAATAGTTCTTGCCATTCTCTTTTTTTAAATCCTCTTGCAACAGAGAGCGGCGCATCGTTCTTTACAAGATAGGACGAAGAAAATATTGTAGTCAATAATTTTATACTATGGTAAGCTAGGAAATTTCTTTCTAAGTCGTTAATGAAAAAGCCAAGCTTACTATTTTGCCGCATCCATTGGAGCATCGAAACTAGTTGTAATTCCTTAAAATGGTGGCAAAAAAGAGAAGAGAAAATGATGTCGGGTTGTACCTTAAAATCTGCTGCTTCGTAACTAGAAGCTGTCCAATTGCAAGGCATATCAGGATATTGGGTTTTGGCAAAATCAATACAGGCTTGTTTTATATCAATCCCAATGAATGTCGCAGTGATATTCATTTTCTTGCAGTATTGATAGATTACGGCAAGATTATCTCCACCACCACAGCCAATTTCACAAACTACAATTGATTTTCTATTTCCTACTAGAGTTTTAAAACCTTGAAGTGTTATCCTATGCCCACCCAGCAAGCTATTGATTGTGTTGAGCTCCTTCATATTTTGCTTGATGTCGTCAAAAGGAATATTTTCCTCATCAAGCAACTCTAATTGATCACTTCTATGGTTTAGATTAATCATAGCAAAGTAGAAATGTTTCCATTGTAAGTCCTGGACCAAAGGCGGCGCCAAAAATATTCTGTGCAGAGTCGTTGTCCATCTTTTCTACAATAGCTTTTAACACAAAAAGAACGGTGGGCGAACTCATATTTCCATAATTTTTCAAGATGTCATACGACTCTTGAAATGATTCTTTAGGCAACGAGAGTGAGTTAGCGATACTATCTAGTATTTTTCTTCCTCCGGGATGAATGCACCATTGGCCAATATCTTCTTTTTTTACATTGGCAGCGTCTAATGCTTTCTCGGTAAGGGATAAGAAATCTTGTTGGATAAGTGTTGGTATCATTCCGCTCAAGGTCATCAAAAAGCCACGAGAAGACAATTCCCAGGCCATCTCATTTTTTCCTGCTGCTAGCACCTCGCTATAAAAATTTTTTATTCGTAAACCCTTTTCTGCATCTTTTGAATTCATTAGCATTGCAGCAGAGCCGTCACCAAATAGGAGCGTACTCATCATGTTATCTTCTGCTTTATCTTCTTGAAAATGCAGTGTGCAAAGCTCTGTACATACTATCACAACATTTGCCGATGGCGAAGATTTACAAAAAGCATCTGCAATTTTCATTGCGTGTATAGCAGCATAACAGCCCATAAAGTTGACGGAAGTTCGCATTATGTTTTTAGGCAAATCCATCGCTTCCATCACTAGCAAATCTAATCCTGGGGCAGATAGCCCCGTACAACTTACAGTAATAAGATGAGTGATGTCCTCTTTTTCTAACTGTCCTTTAATACAATTTTCAATGGCTTCTACTGATAGAGTCGTGGCGTTATCGTTATACAAAGCCATACGCTCTTCTACAGATGGAATGGTAGATAATCCAGGTTTAAAAAATTCTCGTTTGGAATGTTCAGCGCTAAAATCTGGCAATACAGAATATTTGGTTTCAATTCCACTCTGGCGATACACGAATCGTAGCTTCCTTTTTTCTATTTCATCGGTACATTGTATCTGCGAGGCAAAGTCAAAAAGGTCAGTTTGTAAGTGCTTGTATCTAGGTACAGCTGTTCCTATAGATTGTATTCTTGTCAAGATTGATTTATAATTAGTATAGTGATAAACGCAATATTGCTACAAATAGATGCCACAACATTCATTCTCATTGTATTTTTAAAATTAGCAAAGGCAGTATTTTTCCATACCTTATTCATCCACCACAGGAAATATAATAATACTGGGAACATAATAGCTTGGCTTATGATAAACAAATTAAGTTCCAAATTTAGTCCGAAGTAAAGTGCCAGAGAAATTGACGATAGTAATAGTATAATTGAACAGAAGATGAATGTGCCTTTATAACCTAAAATAGCACTGATTGTTCGCACTCCATCTGCCTTATCTTGACTATGCTGATAAATTTGTGTGAGCGGATAGAAGGAGCCAATAAGCAACGAAGCTGCTAACATTCCCAATGGAGATACATATAGAGGTTGCTGCATACTCGCCCCGTGTTTTACCATATAGAATGTGAATGCACCTTGAAAAATGATTACCACCGCATAACCAAGAAACGGATATTTTTTTAGCCTTACTTTTCTGTAGCTATACAATACAGAAATTAAAATATACAAAGCAATGCAAGCAGCAAATACCTTTGACACTAAAAGGGACAAAACAATGGCTGCAATATTAATCACAATGCTGGCATAATAAAGCTGTTTGGTAGGCTGTAGTGGCTTGGCAATTCCCCCGATACTACCTGTATCTCTATCCATATAGGAATTGTAGCCGTTACTTGCCGGATAAACTAAAATATGTAAAATAAAAAATATTAAAGCCGCATTTACAACATTAATACTAGTGATCTGACTTAACGCAAACCAATAAACAGGCATTAAAAAAAGCGAGAAGTGAAATCGTAGCAGTTGTATGGTGGAGCGTTGGAGCATTTTGTTGAGCTGAGATTAGGCGATTAGAAGTTTAGTTTAGCGGAGTTTAGAAGATTAGTTCGCCGCGGCGAATAGGAGGTTAGAAGATATCATTAATTTTTTAACGTTTTTTATTTTACTTATTCTACTTGTTTGTAATTTTATAATCGTTCCCAAGGTTCCCCATAAATGAACATATTCTAAAATTAGGAACTAATAATTAACAAGTAGCAATAAAATTGATACCAGTCAATACTAAGCAAGTAAGTTAAAAAGTATAGTACTTACCACTTACCACTTACAACTCACCACTAATTACTTATCTTTGAAAGGTGAAAAAATTCATTGTTCTCATTACTTTAATGCTTTACATCGCTAGTACCAATGGTATGGTGAAGAGTATTCATTATTGTATGAACGAACAACTGGGTACAGAATTTTCCCTGAGCGAGAAAGAGCACAAAAAATGTCCACGCTGTGGAATGGAGGATAGCAAATCTGGTTGTTGCTCAGATGAGCATTCAATAGTAAAACTAGATACCAATCATCAAGGTAGCGATTTGAATTTTGAAGCCCCATTATTCTTTCTTATTTCTCTCGATCTTACTTATCTCGTTATTGATTCGTTAGAGGCCTCTTCTCCGGATGCTAGGATAGTGGACGAAGTGGATGTTTCCTCCGTCCCCATTTACGTTAAACATTGTAGTTATTTAATTTGATTTTATTTTTTATTATTTCGGTCATAGCGCTTATTTAGTGCTATGTAATTCTATTGTATAAAATAAAAAATAAATTAAAATGAAACTATTCATATTCGCCATTTTGGCCAGCCTATCTTTTTCTGCATCAGCACAAATAAAATCTGCAAAGCTTCAGGCAAGTGGACTCACCTGTAGTATGTGTAGCAACTCTATTCACAAGGCTTTGGAAACCCTGCCATTTG
>JBBRHK010000089.1:0-9081 GCA_038222815.1 Chitinophagales bacterium | reverse complement strand
AAATAGTCTTACAACTCGATACTATAAAAACATAGAAGTGACTGGTAATAATGTAGGACAATCTACAGGGAACATTTCTATTAAAACTAACGGTACATTTAGAGTTATGGGCACTGGTATTTACACCAGTAATAACAACTCTATACAAGCGGCACCTTCTGCTACTGGAGTTGTTGTGTCTGTGCTAGCAAACGGTGTTTTCAGAACAGGCGACCCTACTGGCTTTAATGGCTTGACCTCTACTGCGATAGATGCGAGCATTAACAACATCAACCTCGACCCTAATTCAACGGTAGAATATTCTAGAGCTGGTGATCAAATCATCACAAACGCTAATGGTTTGATTTATGGCGCAATTAAACTTTCAGGTTCTGGTTTAAAAACTGCACCGTCTCCACTTCAAGGCATTTTAGAACTAAGGGGTGGATTTACTAACAATATTTCTCCAAGTACTTTTGTGCATAGCAATGGAGTAATTAGGTTTTCTAATGGAGCAACTGCTCAGTCTTATATATCTACTTCCAACACTTCTTTCTTTGATTTTCAAACAGACAATAGCAGCTTACTCGTAATGAATGGTGATGCTAGTGTTGACAATGAATTAAAGCTTATTTCAGCTTCTACGAGGATGCAGGTAAACGCAACCTTTACTTTAAAATCAACTCTCAATCGTACTGCTCGTGTTGATGAAATTATTTCTGCGACGAGTCCATTCAGCTACGGGGCGAGTGGAGGCTTTTCTGTAGAGAGATATCTACCAGGTTACAATTCATGGAGATTATTGTCTGTACCATTGATAAATGCAACCTCAACAAGTATATACAATTCTTGGCAAGAAGCTGGAGGAAGCACAGCAGGATATGGAGTACAAATTTCCAGCAATTTAGTTCCTACACCTGCAAATGGTTTTGATTATCAAACCACATTCCCAGCTTTGAAAGTTTATAATTCTGCAACTAATGCGTATGATCCCATCTTAAATACTAAGACCACTTTTATGGGTAATGAGCAAGGTTACTATGTATTTGTAAGAGGAGATCGTTTGCAAGGTCAGGGGTCGGGAGGATTTGTACCTACTACCCTAAAAGTGAAAGGACAAATTAATGTATTGACAAGACCAACTATCAATATTCCCAACTCAGCTTTTGCATCTATAGCGAATCCATATCCTTCAAGAATTGATTTTGGTGCAATTACTCGTTCTGCTGGATTAGGCAATGGTTTCACTGTTTGGGATCCTGCTTTGGCTGGTAGTTACGGTGTCGGCGGTTTTGTAGCTTATGTCTGGGATGGCTCAAATTATAAAAATACGACAACAATGGCCGTACGCAACAATATAGAAAGTGGCGAAGCTATTTTTGTACAAAATAACATCGCATCTCCAGCAACGATTAATATGGGAGAATCCGTAAAACGCATAGGCAGTACTGTTGTAAGCAGAACATCTGTGAATGATCCTGCACTAAGAGTAGCCCTGCATACAGCTGACCAAGCAGGTGCAGACTATGTGGCTACTGCCGCTTTAATCAATTTTGAAGACGCCTACAGCAACGGCTTTGATAACGAAGACTTCAGAAAAATTTTAAATAACACAGAAAATGTTTCTGTAAAAAATGGCAATTACAACTTAGAAGTAGAAAGAAGGAAAATGGTAACAGAAGCGGATACTATTTATCTCTCTATTACTAGAACTCAAGCGAAGCCATACACATTGCAATTAGAAGCGAGTAATATTTTAGCTCCTGGCTTACAAGCTTTCTTGGTAGATAAATTTACAAGTACTCAATCTCCTTTTACTTTAGACGGTTCTACAAATTACTCATTTAATGTAACGGGGGATGCTGCGTCTTACGCAGCAAATAGATTCTCTATTATTTTTAAGCAAGGCGTTGTATTACCAGTAACATTTTCTAGTATCACCGCTAGCAGAAATGCAGATAAAACAGTAGCGGTTTCTTGGAAGGTTGTAAGCGAGACATCCATCAAAGAATACTATGTAGAAAATAGTACTGATGGGGTAAACTTTGAAAAAATAGGAACGGTGGCAGCATTGAATGCAGGCTCAACTTCTACGTACAACTTTGCACACAGCACTGCAAGCTCTAAGGTTAATTTTTATCGCATTCGTAGTGTTGACTTAGCTGCATCAGCAAAACTTAGTGCTACTGCAAAAGTAAATGCAGTCCTTGATGGTAGCACCGTTCAAATCGTACCTAACCCCGTAAGAGGAGGAGTTATAAATATTGTGTCTAGCTTAGAAATAGGAAAATATGCAGTAAGATTGATTGATGCAAAAGGCTCAGTGGTATTTAGTTCTTCGATTACTCAAGGAACTGGCACAGCTAGTAATACAATTAAAATAGGAAATGTTCCATCCGGTATTTATCAGTTGGTATTAGTAGATGCCAATAATAAAGTGACTTCTACAAAAGTGATTATCGAGTAAGAAAAATAAAATTTAGAGAAACGAAGGCTATTCAATTTGATTGGATAGCCTTTTTTGGTTTTTAACACTAAGAGCACAAAGGAAATAAACACGAAGGACACAATGGTAAGTTCAAATTATCAAAGCTCTCTTCGTGTTCCCCGTGAAGTTAAATTATAGCATAAAAATGAAAAGTAGAACAAGCATCAAAAATTAATAAACTCCTCTCCGTGCCTTAGTGTTAAAAAAATTAAACCCCCGAAAACTCAATACTACTAGGACTTACAGCCGCTTCGTAAACATTCTTCAAATTGCCATCAGTATCTATAAGATATTTTGTAAAATTCCAACTAGGCGCCTTATCATTCCATCCATTTTTATTAGCATCAGTAAGCCACTGAAAAACTTCATTTTGGTCAGCAATCTTTGTGACTACAGATTTTGCTGCAAGTGGAAATTTTACGCCGTAATTAATTTCACAAAAATCACTAATCTCCTCATTTGATAATTGTTCTTGATTTTTAAAATCATTGCTAGGAAAACCAATTACGACTAAGTTATGAGCAGACTTTTCTTGTAATGCCTGCAACTCTTTATACTGTCCCGTAAATCCACAACTAGAAGCAGTATTCACAATAATAATATTCTTGCCTTTGTAAGTAGACATTTGCGTCTCATTACCTCTCAAATCTAGAAAAGATAAATCCCAAAAGGATACCTTGGATGGTAAATTGCCTTTTTCAGTAGAAGCAAATCCACCTGTCACCTGTGCAATTTTCTTCGCAGCTGGATAAAATAATTTCATCATTTTCTGTCTAATCGTCATTGCCATTATCCTGTAATTTTTTTAAGTAAATTTAATTTCCCCTTGTAAGGAGGATATTTAATATTGGGGTCGAACCAAGTGGCAGAGTGCATTACGGACTTCTTATGTGAAAAAGTATCAAAGCCATACTGACCATGATAAGCACCTATACCGCTATTGCCCCTACCGCCAAAAGGCAATCGATGATTACTTAAATGCAGTACACAATTATTTACACAAGCACCGCCACTCGGCACAGCCTGTAGCCATTCTTGCGCATTATTTTCTGAATCTGTAAACACATAAAACGCCAAGGGGTTCTCATTGGCAGCTATGATTTGCAATGCTTCTTGTCTTGATGTAAAACTCATAATAGGAAGTATGGGCCCAAATATCTCTTCTTGCATAACATCATCTGCTATACTTATGTTCCCTAGTAAGGTTGGAGATATTTGCATCCCTTCCTCACTTACCTCTCCTCCTTCTATTATTTTTCCTTCTTGTAAATATTTTTTTAGCCTATCGAATTGTGACTTGTTTATTATTTTACCAAAGTCGTAGCCATCCTGTTTCGGGTCAGTATAGAATTGAAACATATACTTTTTTAGCAACGCTATAAATTCTTCCTCCTTTGATTGATGAACGAGTAAATAATCTGGAGCGACGCAAGTCTGACCGGCATTTATAAACTTTGAAAATACAATTCTCTTCGCTGCCACTTCCATATTAGCATCAGCATCTACTACGCAAGGGCTTTTGCCACCTAGCTCAAGTGTTACAGGTGATAATTTTTTTGCCGCAGCTTCATAAATCTTTTTGCCTACGACAGTACTACCTGTATAAAAAACATGATCAAATCTAAATGCATCCATCATTGCAGGAATAACTTCTGCACCATTACCTTCTACGTAAGCCACAATATTTTTAGGAAAAACTTCTTCAATAATTTTCTTCATTGCCGCAGCAGTAGCAGGAGCAAATTCAGATGGTTTTAAAACAACCGTATTTCCAGCAGCAATGGCAGCTACCAAGGGAGTAAACAACAAATTGAAAGGATAATTCCAAGGACTAATGATGAGTACAACTCCTAGCGGCTCACTGTGAATCCTGCTCTTGCCAGGGAAGTTGATTAAGTTATTGCTCACTTTTGCAGGGCGCATCCATTTCTTTAAATGCTTAATGGCAACTTTCAAATCTTGCATCACAAATCCTGTTTCTGTTAGCCTGGCCTCTTCTTTACTTTTCTTTAAATCTTTGTAAAGCCCTTCAAATAAAGCCTCTTCATTGGCCTCAATAGCTACTAGTAATTTTTGTAAATATGTTTTACGTTGCTCATACGATTGTAAAACTCCATCAGTGAAAGACTTTTTTAATGCTAAAAGCAACTCCTTGTTATCCATTTCTTTATTTTTATACTTTATATTAAAGGTAAACTAATACAGCCGATGACTCACGAAGACTATATGCAGCTAGCATTGCAACAAGCACGCCGAGCTTACGAAGAAGGCGAAGTACCGGTAGGTGCCATCATTGTACAGCAAGGAAAAATAATGGCGAAAGCCTATAATCAAACAGAGAAGTTGACTGATAGCACTGCCCATGCAGAGATTCTTGCTCTTACTACAGCCTACTCATTTTTAGGAAGCAAATATCTACCAGAAGCCACACTATACGTTACCGTAGAGCCTTGCCTGATGTGCAGCGGTGCTTTGTATTGGGGGAAAATAAAGGAAATAGTCTTTGGCGCCTACGACGACAAAAATAGTTACAGACGAGTAGCAGGAGAAAATAATCCCTTTCACCCAAAAACAAATCTTGTCGGTGGTATATTACAGGAAGAATGTGCTGCGCTGATGAAAAGTTTTTTTGCGGCGAGGAGGTAGCCCATCAAAATAGTCATCATCCTCTCCGACGATTTAATATTTATTGTGATTAAACTTCTAAAGTCAATTTTAAATGTCCTCCCAATCCTTTTTGTATAATTCGTAGGAGCGTTGAAAGTTTAATATCAGATGCATCGTTTTCGATGCGAGAAATATAAGCCTTATTTGTACCACACTTTTCAGCAAGTTGCGCTTGGGTTAAGTTCAGTTTTGTTCTAGCCTCTTCCATCAAAGCCCCGAGTTTAAATGCCTCAAACTCTTGCTCCCACTTATTACGTCTATCACTACCCTTAGTGCCGTGGCGACCATCCATATGTTCATCCCAATCAGTCAAAATTTCCTGCTTCTTTGTCTTCATAATATTGTTTTTTTAGTTCTATAGCTTTCTTCAATTCGCTTTTTGGAGTCTTCTGAGTTTTCTTTTGTAGGCCATTAAACAATACCACCAGTTGTCCCTCATCAAAACAACAAAATATTCTAAAAATATTGCTGCCTACCTTCACCTATATTTGATAGAGACCATCTGTCCCCTCCATATGTTGAAAGAAGGTTCTAGAAATTTGCCGTTCTGTTCTCACAATAGCTATTACAAAATCAATTTTGTCTTTTACGGAATCAGTTTGGGAATTATAAAAATCCCAAAAATGATGGCGATAGACTTTAAGTTTACGGACAAAATTTTCTTACACTATGCAAAGTTACCCATACCGACAACAAGCACCAAACTATTTTCATTAATCCAGTATTAGATTCTAAGAGAGAGAAAAATTCGTTCTTACAGCTAATAACCTTGCTGCAATTCTGACATCACAACATTTTGGAACTCTTTTTGTAGTATATTGTAGGAACAGATTTATTTAAACATTAAAAAATAATATTATGGCATTCACATTACCGGCTCTACCTTATGCGTATGACGCTCTAGAACCACATATTGATAAAGAAACGATGACTATTCATCACGATAAGCACCATCAAGGCTACACAGATAATTTAAACAAAGCTATTGCTGGAACTGAAAATGAAGGCAAGTCAATTGAAGAATTAGTAAAAAATGCAGGAACAATCAGTCCAGCAGTCCGTAATAACGGTGGCGGTTATTGGAACCACACTTTCTTTTGGGAGTCTATGGCACCTAATGCAGGTGGCGAGCCTACTGGTAAGCTAGCAGATGATATCAAAGCAAGCTTCGGTAGTTTTGAAGAGTTTAAAGAAAAATTCCAAACAGCAGGCGGCGGTCGTTTCGGTAGCGGATGGGTTTGGCTTATATCTAATGGCGGTAAGTTAGAAATCACTTCTACGCCAAATCAAGATAATCCATTGATGGATGTTGCAGAAGCAAAAGGAACGCCATTGTTAGGTTGCGATGTATGGGAGCATGCCTACTATCTAAAGTATCAAAACAAGCGTCCAGATTATCTTAAAGCATTTTGGAACGTTGTAAGTTGGGCTAAAGTAGCTGAGCGTTACGAAGCCTAAGCGAAAGTAAAATTTTAGAGAGCCGCATTGATACATATTAATGCGGCTTTTTTATGCCCAAAATGCCCCAATAACTTTTGGCAATATGTTTGCTTATTTAGTTAATACAATAAATGATATAAAATGCCATTTGCAATAAACCATTCAGACAAAGAAAATCCAGTAAGTATTTTTTATGAGGACCAAGGTCAAGGCAAACCCTTTGTTTTTATCCACGGTTGGCCATTGAATGGCGACCAATGGGAATATCAGACCGGCCCATTACTTGAGGCGGGTTATAGGTGTATCACCTATGATAGAAGAGGATTTGGGAAAAGCGACAGGCCAGCAACGGGTTATGATTATGTAACACTGGCAGCAGATCTTAAAGCAGTGATAGACGCTACTGGTGCCACAGACTTAATTCTAGTAGGTTTTAGCATGGGAGGAGGAGAAATTGCAAAGTATTTTAGTGAGTTTGGCGGAGTTGGTGTTTCAAAAGTTGCTTTAATAAGTACCGTTCTTCCATTTATGCTGCAATCACCTGGCAATGAGGAAGGAGTTCCTCAAGAAGTTTTTGATGGGATGGCGAAAGGTATAAAAAATGATCGCCCAGCATTTTTAGAAACTTTTACCAAAGACTTTTTTGGTCAAAGTAAATTAAATGTTCCAGTAAGCGAGGCATTTATACAGCAGTCCGTAAATGTAGCGATGCAAGCTTCTAGCGTAGCAACATTACAGGCAGCCAACAGTTTTGCCTCAACAGATTTTAGAGAGGATATTCCACAAATCAATGTCCCTACACTTATTATACATGGTACGGCAGATAAGATAGTCCCGATAGAAAAGAGCAGCGACCGAACAGCTGAAATGCTACCGGCTGCTACGTACAAAAAATATGAAGGAGAGCCACACGGTTTACTATACACATCAAGAAAAGAAGTGGTACAAGACCTAATTGCACTTGCAGGATAATAAAGGCAAGGAGGAATATACAGCCGAGCACAGGGGAATTGCATTGAGCCGCAGTTCCCTTTTTTTATGGCACGGGATCGTGACCGTGACTTCCCCAAGGGTTGCAACGAATTACCCTTTTAAGCGTAAGCCAAAACCCTTTAAAAGGTCCATATTTTTTAAATGCCTCTATGCCATAAGCAGAACAAGTAGGTGTATATCTGCAGGTAGCAGGAAGCCAAGGAGAAATGGCTATTTGATAAAATCTTATCAATGCGGTAAATGGTAAGCTTGCTATGGATTTCCAATTCATAACTCCTCTATTTGTTGCTTTAGCTTCACTAAAATTTTCTCAAGAGATGCTGCGATGAGTTGATGATCTTTAATCAGCTTACCGGTAAATACTATCATACCTACGATTGAGATTTCTTTTTGCAACAACTCCTTTTCTATTACATTTTTCTGCAAGCGCCAAGATTCTCTAAGGTGCCTTTTTAGCTTATTTCTATCTACAGCCTTTGCGAAGAACCTTTTGCTAACTGCAACGCTTGCTTGCAAAGTAGTTTCGCTATCTACTTTCATCCATATAAAGCGCACTGGGTATTGTTGTAAAGATTTCCCCTCTTTAAAAAGTAAATCAATAACCTTGGTAGATTTTAATTTCTGATTTTTACCGTAAGTATATCGTTGTTGTATTTGCGTCATTCAACTATAATAATGGAGCTTTTTGCCTACATAAAGTTATGTATTGCTCCTACAATCATTTCCAATAAATAAAAAAACCTTCCAATAAAAATTGGAAGGTAAATTATCTTCAGTATCTCTAAGGATACGATTAAGCTATTCTATTTTTTAGAACCGTGCTCGTCACTAACTGTAAGCTTATGACGACCTTTTGCCCTACGACTAGCAAGAACCTTACGGCCATTTGCAGTACTCATACGCTCACGAAATCCGTGTACAGATTTTCTACGACGTTTGTGGGGTTGGTATGTTCTTTTTTTACCTGGCATTTTTTTTAATTTTTCCTTTTACAAATATTGTTTCTGTTATAAATTGTTGCTAGCGCTAAAACAAGGCACCATCCCTGTTTTTTGTGAAAGGACGGCAAAGGTAGGGGTTTTGAACATATATGTAAAGATTTCTCGTTGCTGTTTTTCAATTTTTAGTCTTTACCGACAAAATGCCCTGATTTACAGTATTCTCTACATTATATTTGCCACAATGTACGAGGATTTAATATATCAAATTGCGCTCAATGAAGTTCCACATATAGGTGATGTAGTGGCAAAATCGCTGGTAAATATTTATGGAACCGCTGAGGCTATTTTTAAGGCTCCACTCGGCCATTTGGAGAAGATTGAAGGGATCGGCACAGTTAGAGCAAAAAGCATCAAGGCTTTTAAAGGTTTCTCTGATTGCGAGGATGAAATAAAATTTGTAGAAAAAAATGGTATTAAGCCATTGTTTGTTGGCACTGCCAATTATCCTCGCCGCTTACTTAATTGTGCAGATAGCCCCACGTTGCTTTATTACAAGGGTGCCGCAGACCTTAA
>JBBRHK010000088.1:0-9268 GCA_038222815.1 Chitinophagales bacterium | reverse complement strand
TAGCAATGATGTATTGCTCAATGCTACTGAGCAACAAATGATTATTCTTACGGGTCCTAATATGAGTGGTAAAAGTGCCATACTTAGGCAAACTGCGCTCATCACTTTGATGGCACATATTGGCAGTTTCGTTCCTGCTTCTTCAGCCCTAATTCCATTGACGGATAAGATATTTACAAGAGTAGGCGCTAGTGATAATATAAGTGGTGGGGAAAGTACATTTATGGTAGAGATGAATGAGACTGCAAGCATCCTAAATAACCTTACTCCTAGAAGTTTAATAATATTAGATGAGATAGGTAGAGGAACGAGCACTTACGATGGCATCTCTATTGCTTGGAGCATCGCAGAATTTCTCCACGAAAGTGATGCATTACCTAAGACTTTATTTGCAACGCACTACCACGAGATGAATGAGCTGGAGAATAAATTTCCACGCATCAAGAACTTTCATATTACCAATAAAGAACTCGGAAATAAAATCATTTTCCTTAGAAAACTAGCTCCAGGTGGCAGTACACATAGTTTTGGTATTTATGTAGCTAAAATGGCGGGAATGCCGAGTAAACTAATAGATAGAGCCAATGAAATATTAGAACAACTAGAAGAAGCAAGAGCCAATGGCAAAGCAGATAATATCGCCGATGAAGTAAAAAAACTAAATGACCCCAAAATTCAGATGAGTATTTTTGATGCTTACTCTATCACTTTTGAAGAGATAAGAACACTTCTTAATGAGATAGACATCAATAGACTCACGCCAGTAGAAGCACTATTGAAACTACAAGAAATAAAAGGAAAACTTGGATAGCAATTTATTAGAGTACAGTAACTCTATGTGTAACAAATGATGTATCGCCCCTAAACTTAATATAATACTGACCAGGTGTAGGTTTAGAGAAAACATAAGTAGCATTTCCTGTAGTTACGACTTGGGTGCATACACAACCATCATATTTTGCTAATACCCTCACAAAGGTCGTGTCTGCAATCACTGCTTGGTCAAAGGATTGAAAACTTCCACAGCCATTGGTGATGGGGAAGCTGACATTTAGATTCACGGCATTATTCACTGTTGTAGAATTGGCACCAGTCACAACAGAGACAGGGGCTTCTACCGTTGATATACAAACGGGCGGATCTATATTGTTTAAGCAACTTGTAAAAAAAACACAAAGGACTATGATTATTATTGAAGGGCTCTTCATTGTAAAATTATTTTTTCTGTTGAATAAATGAAATTTCATTAGTTTTTAGTTTTTGCCGAAGCCAACTGTGAAGCTTGCTAGTATCTGCAGCTTGCTTTTCTTCTAGTGAATAAATAACAACAATCGAGTTTTTTAAACTATCCGCACTTCTTATAACTTGCTGTTTGCCGATAGAAATGTCTTTAAATTCTGGAAACAATATTACGGCTTCTTTTATTAGGTCACCTTGGGCAAAGTTATACTCTGCTAGTTCTTGCCGTAGCTTATTTATTATAATATCTTTCTCTGACGCATTTTTATCGGAAGATCCAATTTCGTTTAAAATCTCAGATTTTAAATCTGTTACATCTTGTTTTATTACAAGTTCTGTGTTTGCAATCCCGTAACTAGCAAGCTCTTCATTCAGCATTTTTACTTCTTCAGGATTAAATTTCTTAGTAAGGAAAGCAAGTTCTATTCTTCTTGGCTTGGTATTGATATATGTCTTTTTGTAGATGAGCACATTCCCTTTATTATCAAATTCATCGCTTATAAATTTTTCCACCTTTTGCTCATAATGCCGCTCTTGTAGCAGCTTGTAGGCAAGATACGATGAGGGAACAATCATAATCAGCATTAAAGACGTTATACCCCATTTAATTCTTTTCTGACTTTGTAGCGATACGAATTTTGCTGGGGCATATTTTAAATATTTTACAATAAGAAATGTAGCAATGCAAATGAAAAAACAATTAATTGTATATAAATAAAAAGCTCCGAAAAAATATTGAAAGTTACCGATGGCAAGCCCATAGCCAGCGGTGCATAGCGGTGGCATTAAAGCAGTAGCTATCGCCACACCTGGAATTGGATTTCCTTTCTCCACTCTCGTCATTGCAATTACTCCTACTAATCCTCCAAAAAAAGCAATCAACACATCATAAATTGTAGGAGAAGTTCTAGATAACAACTCTGACTGAGTTTCCTTAAATGGACTGATATAAAAATAGACGCCGGCTACAACAAGACTTACTAGCGTAGCATTTAAAAGATTTCTTGCTGCCTTCTTCAACAATTCAAAATCATAAATAGCCAATGCAAAGCCTGCCCCTACAATAGGACCCATCAATGGTGAAATAAGCATTGCTCCTATTACCACAGCAGTGGAATTTACATTAAGCCCTACTGATGCGATAACTACCGCACAAGCTAGTACCCAAAGGTTAGAACCTCTAAATGAAATATTTGACTTTACTTGTTCTAAGACCTTTACTGTCTGCTCCTCGCCATTGTGAAGATTTAAAAAATCAAATAATTTATTACTCATAATTTACCTTGTAGTGATTGATTTCTAGAAGTATCTCATTTAGCCTAGACTACAAATGTAAATAAACCATTCTTTAATAAATTCTGAAAAAGAGGACCCCTCTATTCCTCTCTACTTACTTCAATCTGACACGTAGGGAATTGTCAAAATTTACATTGCTCTACATTAACCATTATTATAGCCCAATAAATTTGTAGTTGTCTAGCCTATTTATCATAAAAACAAGTCCTTTTATCATATCTTGATTGCTTATAAATACTATTCTATAGTGTGCTGCTAGCTTTTGCTTAAGTATCTTTACCAGCTATGAAACAGTTTTTTTTTCTAGTTGCTTTTTTAGTTATGGCTAGCCTTGCTAGCTACGGACAAGCTTGTACTACGCTAGGGCAGAATCCCTCTACGGCCTTTCCTGTATGCGGCACTACTACTTTTCAACAAAATATTGTTCCCATTTGTAGCAACGGAAACCTCACAACTCCAGGTTGCAGCGGACTATCTGCTAAGAATCCGTTTTGGTATAAGTTTACCTGTTTCGCTGCTGGCACTTTGGATTTTACAATCGTACCCATTAATCCCAATGACGATTATGACTGGCAATTATATGATATCACTGGAAGAGACCCTAATGAAGTACTTACAAATTCTTCTTTGATTGTAACCGGAAACTGGGCAGGTACTTACGGTAATACAGGTGCAAATGCTAGTGGTGTAAATTTTATACAATGTGGTTCTGTGCCCTCCGACAATGCGCCAAAATTTGCTAAATCTCCCAATCTTATTCTCGGTCATACCTACATACTAATGGTTAGCCATTTTGATGACACCCAAACTGGTTATGGAATAAATTTTACTGGAGGTACTGCAGTAATAACAGACCCTAAGCTACCTGCGTTTGCTTCCGCTGATGCTGCTTGCGATGGCACTAAAATAACGGTGCAAGTAAATAAAGATATGAAGTGCAATTCATTAGCAGTTAATGGAAGTGACTTTGCAGTAAGTGTGCCAGGCGTTTCTGTAATAGCCGCTAGCACTACTTCTTGTTCTTCCTCTTTCGCATTTAATGAAATTACCATAACTACCAGTTCGCCTTTGCCACCCGGCACTTATGATGTCATTATGCAAACGGGCTCTGATGGTAATACTATTTTAGATAATTGTGATAGGCCTATAGCTGCTGGTAGTAGAGTTTCATTTACAGTATTTCCCCAAATACCTACACCTTTTGATAGCATAACAAAAGTAAAATGTGCGCCTCAAACACTTGAATTAGTTTTTCGTAAAAATATGATGTGTAGTAGCGTAGCTGCAAATGGTAGTGATTTTATAGTCACTGGCCCAAGTGCCATAACTGTAGTAAGCGCTGCCGGTGTGAGCTGTGCTAATGGTTTGAGTAAAAAAATAAACGTCGTTTTATCAGCACCAATACAGCTTGGAGGGACCTATACCATCTCACTTCGCACAGGTAGCGATGGTAATACTTTACTAGATGAATGTGCGCAACAAACGCCGCCAGCAAGTTTAACTTTTGCAGTCGCAGATACAGTAAATGCTGACTTTACATTTAATGTGAATTATGGTTGCGCATCTAACCTAGTTTCCTATAATCACAACGGCGCTAATAATGTAAACCTTTGGCAATGGACTTTTTTGAATAACGGAATGAGTGGCCAGCAAAATCCAAATGTAACGTACTCTAGTTTTATTCCCACTACGAGTACTCTATTAGTGAGTAATGGCGTGTGTTCTGATACTTCATCACAAAACATTGTATTCGATAATTACTTAAAGGCAGCTTTTGAAGTAACACCTGTTATCTGTCCGCAAACGCCGGCAGCATTTACTAATAATTCTGAGGGTCGAATCATAAATTGGCGTTGGACTTTTGGCAACGGCAACACTAGTATCTTAAGAGACCCCTCGCCGCAACCATATACTCCACAATTTTCTACAGATTATATTGCATTTCCACGATTGATTATTGAAAATGATTATGGCTGTTTTGATACGATTACAAAGCCAGTAAAAGTTGCTTTCAGCTGCTTCATAACTGTCCCTTCTGCCTTTACGCCAAATGGCGATGGGCGCAATGATTTTCTCTATCCACTTCAAGCCTTTAAAGCAACTAATTTAATCTTTAGAGTGTATGACCGTTGGGGAAATTTAGTTTTTCAAGGTAAAGACTTTACTCAAAGATGGAATGGAAAATATAAAGGGAATCCCGCAGCGGCTGGCACTTATGTGTGGACGCTCTCTTTTACAGACATCGATTCGGGAAGAAAAGTGGAGCAAAAAGGAACTAGTATTTTAATTAGGTAGTATTTCTATTAGAAATCTAAAATGATATATCTAA
This sequence comes from Chitinophagales bacterium, assembly GCA_038222815.1. Classification (GTDB taxonomy): domain Bacteria; phylum Bacteroidota; class Bacteroidia; order Chitinophagales; family Chitinophagaceae; genus Ferruginibacter. The sequence goes on along the minus strand of JBBRHK010000088.1, from coordinate 4,404 downwards.
TTTATTGCTATCCTTCATTTCTTTACCTTCGTCCCTCTTAACACTAAGCCATGTCAAAACCAGTTTATTACAGCGAATATTTACAACTTGATAAAATAATAGGCGCACAAGAACCTGAGAGTTTTAAAGAAGGGAAAGAGAAAGCACACGATGAAATGTTATTCATCATCATTCATCAATCTTATGAACTTTGGTTTAAGCAGATATTATTTGAAGTAGGTTCTGTTATAGATATTTTGAGCAAGCCTTCGATAAATGACAATTCCCCTGACTTACAATTAGTGGTACATAGACTGCAAAGATCTGTTACTATCTTACAAGTATTAGTGCAGCAAATCGATATCATTGAGACAATGACGCCGTTAGATTTCCTAGATTTTAGAGATATGCTACGACCGGCATCAGGCTTTCAAAGTTGGCAATTTAAACTCTTAGAATCTAAGCTAGGCTTAGAGTTCGAGCAGCGCCACGGGCAGGATTATTATGTATCGCAGTTACAGCAGCACGATATAGATACTATAAAAAAAGGAGAAGAAGGACCTACAGTTCTTACAATGATTAATAACTGGCTAGAAAGAATGCCGTTTGCAGAAGATGAGCAACTTTGGGGTGGTAAAGGAGAAAATTTTTGGACGCACTATAAAAAATTATATGCAGAGAATCTTGCAGAAGTAGAGAAAGGAAATTTAGAATTTTTTAAAACAGTATTTGAATCAGGAGCTACAAATGGTACAAGAAAACTAAGTGCCAAGGCTTGTCGTTCCGCCTTGTTTATAATGTTATACAGAGGATTCCCAGTTTTAGAATTACCTTTTCAATTGCTAGAAACACTTTTAGAAATAGATAACCAATTGAGCAATTGGCGCTTCCGCCACATCAATATGGTGAAGCGAATGATAGGCACTAGGATAGGCACCGGTGGTAGCACTGGCGCAGGCTACTTACAAAACGCTATGGAAAAACATTACATCTTTAAAGAGATTTCACAGCTTACTTCATTTATGATTGATAGAAGAAAATTACCTGTGCTTCCAGAAGTGCTCAAAGAAAAATTAGGTTATAATCTTTAAATAATTTCCTTAAGCTTTGCTACTACAGCATCTACTTCATCTTTAGTATTGTGCTTGCAAAAACTAAATCTTACTGTAACCCTATTAGGATTATTGTTGATGGCTCTTATAACGTGGCTACCGCCCTCTACCCCAGATGTACAGGCACTACCGCCGCTTGCACAAATATGATTGATGTCTAAATTAAATAGAATCATTTCAGATTTTTCTGACTTAGGAAAATTAGCGCTCAGGACAGTGTACAAACTAATACCCAACGCATCACCATTAAAACCAACCGTAGGAATATGTAATTTTAATTGCTCGTGCATATAATATTTTAGCGTACCAATGTAGGCTGTATCCTCTTCCTGAGTTGCTGTTGCCATTTCCAAAGCCTTTGCAAAACCCACAATACCGTACAAGTTCTCCGTACCTGCTCTCATATTTCTTTCTTGAGAACCACCGTGCACAAAAGGACTAATTTTTACATTCTCATTGATGTACAACATACCCACACCTTTAGGTCCGTGAAACTTATGTGCTGCACCTGTTACAAAATGTATCGGTGTTTCTCTAAGATTAAATGGAAAATGTCCGACTGTCTGCACGGTGTCACTATGAAAAATGGCATTGTATAACTTACACAGTTCACCTACCGCTTCTATATCTAAAATATTACCTATTTCATTATTAGCATGCATCAATGTCACTAAAGTTTTTTCTTCTGCTGCAGCCAATAATTTTTCTAAATCTTCAATATCAACGTGGCCGTTTGGCAATAGCTTTACATAACTTACTCTTACTATATCTAAGTCGTCTAAATGCTGTACAGTGTGGCTTACTGCATGGTGTTCTATCTTAGAAGTAATGATATGCTTACAACCCAAATCTCTAACAGCACAATGAATAGCAGTGTTACTACTCTCCGTACCGCCACTTGTAAAGAATATTTCTGCAGGGTGTGCATTAAGGATTTTAGCAACAGATTTTCTGGCAGTTTCTATAGCTATCTTAGTCTCTCTGCCATAAGAATAAATAGACGATGGATTACCAAATTTCTCTGTGAGGTAAGGCATCATTGCATCTAAAACTTCCTTGTCTAGAGCTGTGGTAGCTGCATTATCAAAATATATTTTCTCTGCCATAAAAAAGCAATTTATTTTTTTACTAAAAGTTCTTGAATGTCTTTAATGAATCGTTCTGCAATATTCTCAGCCGTTTTCTCAATCGTGCTCTCTGTATAAATTCTGATGATGGGTTCTGTATTACTAGTCCTTAGCTGTACCCAATCTTTATCAAAATCTATCTTTAATCCATCTTCTGTATTGATGGGCTGGTGCTTATATTTCTCCTTTATTTTTTCAAAAATTTCTTTTACGTCAGTATCTGGTGTAAGAGCAATTTTATTCTTACTCATATAATAATCAGGGTAAGTCTTGCGCAACTGCGAAGCCTTCTTACCATACTTTGCCAAGTGCGTAAGAAATAATGCAATCCCTATTAATGCATCTCTACCATAATGTAATTCTGGTACTATTATACCACCATTTCCTTCACCTCCTATAACAGCATTTATAGCTTTCATTTTATTCACCACATTTACCTCGCCTACCGCACTTGCTGCGTAGGTGCCGCCGTGCTTTTCTGTAACATCTTGTAAAGCCCTGGTGCTACTCATATTGCTCACAGCATTACCTTTTTTGTGGCTCAAAATATAATCCGCTACTGCTACAAGCGTATATTCTTCGCCAAACATTGTTCCGTCCTCGCACACAAAGCAAAGCCTATCTACATCAGGATCTACAGCAATACCGAGGTCTGCTTTTTGTGCTACAGTTACTCTGCTTAACTCTACTAAGTGGTTAGGAAGAGGCTCCGGATTATGAGCAAAATTGCCACTATTATCTCCAAAAATTAATTGATGCTTTTTTACTCCAAGTTGGTCAAATAGAGTAGGCAGTACAAGAGCACCGCTACTATTTATCACATCTGCTACTATGCTAAACTCGGCTTTTTTTATCGCCTCCACATCTACCAAAGGATGCGCTAATATAGCATCAATATGTTGTTGCAATAAACTTTCGTCTTTAGTTATCTTACCCAGATTGTCTACCGTAACAAAGTTGAATGCTTCTTTTTCTGCCAATTCTAAGACAATAGCACCTTCTGCCGCATTTATAAATTCACCATCTGCATTCAGTAATTTTAAGGCATTCCATTCTTTTGGGTTATGGCTAGCGGTAATGATTATACCACCATTGGCTTTAGTAAACTTTACGGCCATTTCCACCGTGGGGGTGGTGCTATAATCCACATCTATAACATTAATACCTAAACTTATCAAAGAAGCATTTACAATATCTTTCACTATTTGTCCACTTATCCTACCATCCCTTCCTACCACAACCTTCAGGGGCTTGTCTTTACCAGTACTTTGCTTCAGCCAAGTACCGTAAGCACTGGCAAATTTTGCAATATCAATAGGTGTAAGGTTATTTCCTGGTTCTCCTCCTATGGTACCTCGTATACCTGAGATACTTTTTATTAAAGCCATTAGAATGTTGTTTTAAGGCTGCAAAGATAACGGGTTAAAATTTACTATATTTTCTAGGAAAACTATGTAACTGAGAAATAAATTCTCGGAGAGAATCTTGACTTGGTAACCAGCTTCTGTATTCAATCCCGAAGGGATGAAATTGTTATAGAATATATTTTAATTCTGTTTTCTGAGCCCTGAAAGGGCGTAATAACCAATTCAAATAAAAGTCGATTTACGAGATAAGATAATGCCACCCGTTCCGGGTTTTAAAACCCTATATTCCCTAATACGCTATAATAATTTCAGCCCTTCGGGCTTTGACTTTTGATGGAAAAAGCCTTTGTTTTTAAAATCGTATAAAATCCAATTAAAGAAAATCATCTACTTACATTTGCAGTATGCAGCACGATTGGTTTGAAAATTGGTTTGACTCTCCTTATTATCATAAACTTTATTTTGAAAGAGATAAACAAGAAGCCAATGCTTTTATAGAAAAGCTAGTGGAGCATTTAAAACCGTCCGTACCAAGCACAATGCTAGATGTGGCTTGCGGCAAAGGACGACACTCTCGCCAGTTGGCTTCTTACGGCCACGATGTAACGGGTATAGACCTTAGCGAACAGAGTATTCAAGAAGCATTACTCTCCTCTACTGATAAATTAAACTTTTACAGGCACGATATGCGGCTTCCCTTTTGGATTCATTATTTCGATTATGCCTTTAATTTCTTTACCAGTTTCGGATACTTCCGTACGCAAAGAGAAAATGACAATGCTATTCGCACCATTGCATCCTCTTTAAAGAAGAAAGGCA
>JBBRHK010000087.1:0-9269 GCA_038222815.1 Chitinophagales bacterium | reverse complement strand
ATCCCATGCACTTACACGGCCACGATTTCAGATTGTTGAATGGAAAAGGGGATTATGCACCTTTGATGAATGTTGTAGATATTATGCCGATGGAAACGGATACCCTAGAATTTAACGCCAATGCAGAAGGCGACTGGTTTTTCCATTGTCATATTCTATATCATATGATGAGTGGAATGGGTAGAGTTTTCAGTTATGAGAACCAACAACCCAATCCATATATACCCAATCCAAAAATGGCTTATAGGAAATTAAAAGCTGATGACAAACGATTCCATTTTATGGCAGAAAATGATTTTGCAACCAATGGCAATGATGGGATGTTTATGTTTCAAAATACCAGATGGAGCATAGGTACGGAATGGAGACTAGGCTACCACGACAGTCACGGTTATGAAACAGAAACCCATATAGGAAGGTATTTAGGAAAGATGCAATGGATAATGCCTTTCATTGGTTATGATTGGCGGTATCGGAAACTTGCTGTAGGCGAAGTAGAAAAAACGCTATTCGGACAGAAAAACTCAAAAGATAACCGAGCAAATTTTACCGCTGGAATAAGTTTCACTCTACCAATGCTTCTGATGTTTCAGACAGAGGTATTTGACAATGGCGATTTCAGATTACAGTTAATGAGAGAAGACATTCCTGTAACCAAAAGAATTAGAATGAGTTTTATGGGCAATACTGACAAGGAGTATATGGCAGGGCTCAAGTATATTGTAACCCGAAACTTCGCACCAGCTATTCACTATGATAGTGATATGGGCTTCGGCGTAGGGTTTAGATTAAATTATTAGATCGGTTAATTCTTTAAATTTAGGTAAGTAGATGAGGGCTCATTTACTTACCTATTTTCTATTATAAAAATAACCACCCTGATTTGCAGTTGTTATTCACTCATCACTATACCCCAAACTCTTCTTCACTGCAGCCACTTTCAAATTACATTCTTCCCACTCAGCTTCTGGTTCACTCTTATGTGTAATGGCACCGCCTGCGTACGACCATATTTTTTTAGTTTCTTCATTATAAAAAATGCTTCTAATAACTACATTAAAATCAGCATTACCATCTGGTGAGATATAACCAATACTTCCAGAGAATAAGCCTCTGTCGTTCGTTTCATTGTCATCTATCAGCTCCATTACTTTTTTCTTAGGCGCACCCGTCATACTACCCATAGGAAAGGTTGCTTGTATGATTTCTACAACACTTGTATTCTTTTTCAGTTTTCCTTCAATGGTCGAAATCATTTGATGCACCGTAGCAAAACTATAAATGCCGAATAGCTCCTTCACTTGCACAGAACCTGCTTCACAGATTCTACTCAGATCATTGCGAACTAAATCGACCGTCATTACATTTTCTGTGCGGTCTTTTATACTTTCATAAAGGGCTAGCTTATCCATTGCATCTTGTAAATCATCGCCGGCATATCTTTTTGCTGTACCTTTTATAGGTTGAGAAATAATAGTGTCCCCTTCTATTTTTATGTATCTCTCTGGGCTAGCGCACATACAATAAAGACCTTCTTTTTTATAAAGACTTGCAAAGGGAACAGGAGAAATCTTGGTGAGTTCTAAGTAGGTATTTACAACATTCAACTGTTGTACACTACCTGCATATTTCATACAGTAATTTAACTCATAGCAATCGCCTTCTTGTATGTGTTGTTTTATTTTTATAATCGCAGCAAGGTATTCTTCCTTACTCTGCAAGGGCTGCAAAGCATTTTCTACTATCGATTTTCTATCGTCGGTTATATATTCATTTATCTGACTAAATATATTTTCTTCTTCTGCAATAATGGTAAGGATATCATTTTTATATTGAAGGAGAATAGTTGGTACAAAAAAGTAGCCGAAACCAAAGCCATCACTAGCTTCTTCTCCTCTATTATCCATAATATTCTTGAGGTCATAGGATAAATGACCATAGACTGGCGCCGACTGTCTTTTTAAAAAAGAATCGAGTTGTAAAAATGATGATACGTCTGTAATGGTAAATTCTTCTTTTGCTTTAGTTGCTAAAGTCCATTCAAACTGCTGCTTATCTTCATCAAAATCACAACTATCTAAAAAGCAAAAAATGCTAAACTGGTTTACCCAATTCAGCATTTTCTTTTTAAATAAAATATTGTTCTCTACTACAAAATATTGTGTAAATGTTTTCAACTTAAATTTTAAAAATCATCATCAAACTCGTCATTGTCATCAGTATCATAATCATCGAAGTCGTCATCTAAATCTAAATCGAGATCGTCTTCCTCTTCGTCCTTATCTTTTTTTCCGCCTGCTTTTCCACCCTTCTTTGGCACATCAAACTCATCAAAATCATCGTCCCACTCGTCTCCTTCTTCTTTAGCATCATCGTCCTCACTATCATCTTCGTCTTCTTCTTCTTCATCATCGTCATCATTCTTTTTTGCTGGCGCTTTCTTAGCCATCTCTATTGCAAAAAAAGTATTGGCATCTTCCTCGCTATCTGCTACGAGTACATCATCAAAATTTTCATTCAATAATTCTTCGATGGTTAAAGTGCTCATAGCAACTTCGGTTTTGGTTGTGTTGTAATTCATACTTATAAATATTAGATATAGATTGTACTGTAAAATTTCTTAACCTTTCTTATACTGCCAAATATTTGGCGATATTTTTTTTAATTATTTTTTAAAGAATAACAATTTGCTCTTTGCCTGGCCCATTGCTTATGTATTTTACCGGTACTGCAAGATATTCATTTATATAATTAATATAATCTTGCATTTGGGTTGGCATTGTATCAAAACTTTCTACGTGCTGTATATCGGTGTTCCAACCGGGAAATGATTTATATACAGGTTTCAAATCTCGCTTATCCATCTGATAAGGAACTTGGCTAGTGATCGCCCCATCTAACTCATAATTATTACATACCTGCAATTCCTGTACAGCATCTAGTATATCAGTTTTTGTCATTACTATTTTTGTAACGCCATTTACCATACAAGCAAATTTCAGAGCCACAAGATCAATCCATCCGCATCTGCGTGGGCGACCGGTTGTTGCGCCAAATTCCGCACCAGTTTTGCGAAGATATTCTCCTTGCTCATCGTGCAACTCTGTAGGGAATGGCCCGCTTCCTACCCTTGTGCAATAGGCCTTTGTGATGCCTATTACTTCCTTTATCTTTTGTGGGGCTACTCCTAAGCCGCTACATACGCCTGCCGTTATTGTACTGCTACTTGTTACGAATGGGAAAGTACCAAAATCTACATCGAGCATACTTCCTTGCGCACCTTCTGCTAGTACTCTCTTACCAGCACTTATTTTTTCATTAATAAAATATTCACCATTCACAATTTTGAATCCTCTCAACAATTCAATTGCTTCGAAAAACTCATCTTCCCATTGGCTAATATCTTCATCGAAACCAAAAGATTCGAGCATTTTTTCGTGCTTTCCTTTTAGACCTTGATAACGCTCTTTAAAATCTGGCAAGAGAATATCGCCTACTCTTAGTGCATTGCGACCAGTCTTGTCCATATAAGCAGGACCAATACCTTTGAGGGTGCTACCTATTTTATCTTTGCCTTTACTCAGTTCGCTAGCTCTATCTAATGCTTTGTGGGTAGGAAGAATTAAGTTAGTTCTTTCACTTACATAAAGGTTCTTTTTAAAATCAACACCAAAAGCAGCTACATCAGCACATAATTTTTGAAATGCAACAGCATCCAATACTACACCAGCGCCTATTAGATTGATTTTATCTTCGTGAAATATTCCAGAAGGAATTTGATGCAATACAATTTTCTTATCGCCTACATATAAGGTGTGGCCTGCATTTGGGCCTCCTTGAAATCTAGCTACAAGGTCATAATCTTTAGCAAAATAATCTACAATTTTACCTTTCCCTTCATCGCCCCATTGCAGACCTAAAATAACATCTATCATTATTTATAAAAATTTCTTGGATGAAAATAAATGGAACTAGCAAACAAAAAATCACCTTACTTAGTTACCATTTTTCTTACGGGGTAAAAGTAAATGGAAAACGGGGTAATGCAAATAAAAATTGGCTGTGAGTTCAGCCAATTTATTACCAACTTAATGTACAACTGTGTATAATTATTTTTCCTATGGGAAAAATGTAGTTTCTCGAATTCTACAAGCTCAAACGGTCGAAGGCGATAAATTCTTTAAAGGCGAAAATCAAACCTTACGCCACTTTCAACAAGCTCAATTTACTATCGTCAAATTTTGCCTTGGCATAATCTAAATCTACAGTAAAGGTTTTTGTCTTAGTGCCCGGCAACTCGAACATTGCATCTGTAAGAATACTTTCACAAATACTTCTTAATCCCCTTGCACCTAGTTTATATTCTAAGGCTTTCTCTACCATAAATTGTAGCGCTTCATCCTCAAAATGTAAATCAATATCTTCCATTTCAAACAGTTTTTTGAATTGTTTGATCAAAGCATTTTTTGGTTCAGTAAGGATACTACGAAGCGTCACGGCATCGAGGGGATTCAAATAAGTAATCACAGGTAGCCTTCCAAGAAGCTCTGGAATAATTCCAAATTCTTTAATATCTACTGCATTCACATATTTCAATAAATTACTTAATTGATATTCTTGTAATTCTTTATTTACATTAAATCCAATAGCGTTTGTGTTTACTCGGCGACCAATAATTCTATCTATCCCATTAAAAGCACCGCCACAAATAAATAATATATTTTGTGTATTTACTTTTACTAATTTCTGCTCAGGATGCTTTCTTCCACCTTGTGGTGGCACCAATACTTCTGCACCTTCTAAAAGTTTCAATAAACCCTGCTGCACACCTTCTCCACTCACATCTCTGGTAATAGAGGGGTTATCACTCTTTCTTGCTATTTTATCAATCTCATCTATAAATACTATTCCTTTTTCTGCTGCTGCCACATCATAATCGCAGGCCTGCAATAATCTTGTGAGCATACTTTCTACATCCTCGCCTACATAGCCTGCCTCTGTAAATACGGTAGCATCTACAATGGCGAAAGGTACATTGAGCTGCCTAGCAATTGTCTTTGCCAATAGTGTTTTTCCTGTACCTGTTTCACCCACCATAATGATGTTACTCTTCTCTAGCTCCACATCATTATCTACTTTTTGGTTGAGGCGCTTGTAATGATTGTACACGGCCACCGCCAATATCTTTTTCGCTTCATCTTGCCCTATCACGTATTCATCTAAAAAGGCCTTGATTTCTTGTGGCTTCTTTACATTTAGCTTGTAATTCGTTTTTTGTTCTGGCTTATTAGAACTTAGGTGTCCTATTTCTTGCGCTACAATTTCTTGTGCGTGCTCTACACAGCTCTCACAAATATGCCCATCCTGACCAGCAATCAGAATCTTTACTTCATCTCTATTTTTACCGCAAAAAGCGCAATGAATACTTTGTTGTTTCGCCATTTATCTATTTGCACGAGTATTATGCCGTGACTATTTAATTTATCTTACAAAGATACTAATACCAAAAGAAATGCTGCTTTTAGGTCTGTTATTTCACGCAGCGACACTGCGATAACGGCGAAAAGGAATGAAAATTGTCAATTCTTAACATAAAGTTCGAGTAACAGGAGGGCTTCATTGAATCATCAAATAGCCAATGTCGATACCTCCGATAGCTATCGGAGGGACAAATTAACATATGCCTAAAGTAATCGGCACAGTTCAAAGAATTATTTCAACGCTAACTCCTGCCTAGAAGCCTTAAACGCCGGCACCCAAGAAGAAAGCGCAGTGATAATCAAAATGGAGGAAGCTACAAGTAGAAAGTCGGTTGCTAGAAGTTTTACTGGGAAATAATCTATCAAAAATGAGCCGCCGTACATTTTTATAAAGTGAAATTTGAGTTGCAGTAGGCAGATAATCGTTGCCAACAAAATACCCGCCGCAGCGCCAATGGTCCCTAATAAAAACCCTTCTGCTAAAAATATTTTGATAATCTTCCATTTGCTAGTTCCCATACTTTGTAGGATACTAATGTCTTTTTGCTTCTCTATCACTAGCATACTAAGTGCACTTACCATATTAAAAGCTGCAATAATAAGGATGAGCGTAAGCACTGCGTAAATAGCCCATTTTTCTAACCGTATGGTGTTGTAGAGATTACTATTTTGCTCATAAAGAGTCAGCACTTTTGCACTGCCTCCAAGCTGTTTTTCTAAAGATGACTTGGCATCTGCAATCACTGCACCTGTTTTTAATTTTATTTCTACTGCGCTGTAATCATCTGGCAAGAAGCTCATTTGTTGCTTTACAAATGCGAGGTTGGTGATAGCATAGCTATTGTCAAAATCTTGCTGAATAGAGAAAGTGGCACTTACGTCTGCATAGCCTTCACTTAGAGCAGCTAGCGGGTCGGAGGATGTAATGCCCCTTTTTGGTAAAGTAACGATGACTGACTCTTGTTCGAATGCAGGATTTACCGTAATGTCCGCCGCATTCTGCACACCTACACCTACTACAAGTGCTGGATTCTCTAAAGTCCCAACGCTATATTTTCCAGAGACTGTTTTTGTAGGAACGCCACTTACCTTACTATAGTTTTCATCTACTCCTTTAAGGTTTACAAAGGTTTGTTGCTCGCCATTTTGCAGGATGCCTTTATCCTCTACAATCATGCTTATGGCAGCAACCGAAGGATTATTTTGTATTGCTGCAATTTGTTGTGGAGTAAGTGTTATTGTTTTTCCCGATGCAGGAACAATTTTAATATCTGTATAAAAAGAAGAGTATAAAGACTTTACCAAATCTTCAAAACCATTGTAAACACTGAGTACTAGCACTTGACAACAAGTAGCAAACCCTATTACGCAAGTAGTTACCCAAGCAATAATATTGATGGCGTTAGCAGATTTTTTTGCTCTAAAATATCTCCAAGCAAATCTTGCTATCATAATTAATCTTTGCTATTATCTTCAGTAGGATTTTTGCCTAGTTCTTCGTTTAGCTTCTCGTCACTAGCTTTTATATCTTTAAAAATGGTCTCCATTTTATCTACATAATCTAGCGTATCATCTATGTAATAAGTAAGCCTTGGCATAGACCTAAGCTGGTGGCGCACCCTTGCAGTAAGTTCTCTTTTTATTTCCCAATCTTTTTCTTGAATAGCTTTCAGTGCTGCTTGCGTATCATCTATTTTAAAAAAACTTAGAAATACTTTTGCATCAAATAAATCTGGAGTAATTTTTACACTAGCTATGGATACCATACCACCGTGTATCATAGAAATACCAAGGCGTTGAAATATTTCATTAAGGTCTTGTTCTATAACCGAGGCTACTTGTTTTTGTCTTTTCGTTTCTTGCATAATTTTATAATTCTTATCCCGCCGCAACGGATTTCCCAGCATCATCTGTAAGCTGTCTAAATACTTCTTCTATGTTTTTGGTTCCTTGGCTCAGACTGCTAATATTGAGCCCTTGCTGTATACTAAATTGCATCAATGCTTTTTTAAACGCATCTGCATTCGTAGTGGTTACATTATAAGTCAAACCATTTTTTGTAACTGTCATTGCAGCTTCTAGTGCTTCTATACTTTTTACATCTACTTCTTTATCAAAGCTCACTTGTACGGAAATCGTGTTACCGGTAGATTGTCTCAATTGTTCTATCTTATCATCTGCAACAATATTTCCATTGTTGATGATGATTACTCTATCGCAAAGCGCCTCTACTTCTTGCATGATGTGAGAGGAAAGTAAAACCGTTTTTTCTTTACCGAGTTTTTTAATAACAGAGCGTATTTCTATAATCTGATTAGGATCAAGACCTGTTGTGGGTTCATCTAGAATAAGCACTTGTGGGTTATGAATGATGGCTGCTGCTAATCCTACTCTTTGCTTATAGCCTTTGCTCAGTTGACCTATTTTTTTTGACGCCTCTTTGCCCAATCCTACTTCTTCTATTACCTTTCCCACAGCTTGTTTCACGTCTTTCATCTCGTGTACATTAGCTACGAAAGCCAGATATTCCTTTACATACATTTCGGCATATATCGGATTACTTTCTGGCAAGTAGCCTATGTTTTTCTTAGTGCCTATGCTATCATCTTTTACTTCTTCATCACATACAAAAATATTACCGCCATCTTTTTGAAGGTAGCCAGTAATCATTTTCATTGTGCTACTTTTTCCTGCACCATTGGGCCCAAGAAAACCTACAATTTCTCCTGGCATTGCCGAAAAATTAATGGCATTTACAGCAGTCTGCGTTCCGTATTTTTTGGTAAGATTTTTTACTAGGATAGACATTGTTTTTCCCTTTTCAATATTTTAAAATCTAGCTACTAGCTTCCCCACCTCCATTATTCTGCGGAGGTTTTGGTCCACGGTTAGGGCCCCCGCCTTGTGGTCTGTTTCCCTGTGGGCGATTACCTTGAGGTTTGTTCCCGCTCTGAGGTCTATTTCCTTGCGGTCTTGCTCCTTGTGATTGATTAGGATTGCCTGCCTGAGGATTAGTGTTTTCTCCTTTTGGTGCAGCAGTTTGGTTAGGGTTATTACTTTGCTGGCGTGGCGGCCTTTGTTGCTGACCTTGTGCTGGGCGATTATTGCCCGTGCGTTGGCGCTGATTAGGATTTTGGCTATTGCCTCTATCATTTCCACCTCTTTCTTTTTGCTGTCTCTTTCTAGTAGTTTTCTCCAAACTTTTCAGACTTATTTGCCCTACAATATCTGCGTACTCTGGCTCAACTTCTTTTGGCTTACTGGTAACTATTTCTGCCACTTCTAGCTCATCTGGCTTAATACCTTCTCTATTTTGTTTCTTTATTTTTTTTACTGTTTCTAAGCTCAGCGGATAATGCTTACTGCTATCTGCCATACTGTACCACATCAGCGACTTGAAGATGTCTTTCTTCACCAAGTATGCTCTTCCTCTCGAAGTTTCTAAGCTATCCGCATCATTTGGGAAAAATTGTAAAGCATCCATATAAGTATCTAACTCATAGTTCAGACAACATTTTAAGCGGCCGCATTGTCCGCTCAATTTTGTTTGGTTGATGCTTAGATTTTGATAACGAGCGGCATTGGTATTTACACTTTTAAAATCTGTGAGCCAAGTGCTGCAGCATAATTCTCTACCGCAACTTCCTATACCACCTACTTTTCCTGCTTCTTGTCTTGCACCTATCTGGCGCATTTCTACTTTTACTTTAAATTCTGTAGCGTACTGTTTGATCAATTCTCTAAAATCAACTCGCTCATCAGCTATATAAAAGAATGTAGCTTTTTTAC
>JBBRHK010000086.1:0-9297 GCA_038222815.1 Chitinophagales bacterium | reverse complement strand
CCTTCTAAGTGCTTTAGATAGGTTTCGGGTACTTTATTAATTTGTTCTATTAAATCAAAAGTCCAGATAATTTTATCTTTTACCTTCTGCCGCTGTTTTGCAAAGAAGTCAGCAAAATAGTCTTTATAAAAAATGACAGTTCTTATTTTCTCATTTGCTCTCAAGTATCAAAGGTAAGAAAGTTGTCCAAAAGTACAACAGGATTTAGGTGATATTTTTTATTTGAGCTAGTTTCTATTTTTCAAAATTTGAATTGTCACTAATCTCCCTTTTGGAAAAGCAACTTCTTACCAAACCTTACTACTAAGAAAAACACCAACACAAGCGAAGAAGTACCAAGCACCCCCACAATAAGCCGCTCCAATGGCGGACGAGTAGCAGTAACAGAACTTAACCCATAAATAGCAAAAGCACTTGCTGCAAAAAGTATCAATAGTTTTTTGATCGGCAACAGCTCCATAATTTTTATCTCTAATAGTTTAGAGCTGTGATGTAAGTAGTAGGCCACTTGAATGTAGGTGGCTATCACAAAGGCAAGTGCCACACCTTGCAGCTCCCAAAACTGAAAGAAGACAATCATTAAAACGATGGCTACTGCCAAGTCAATCAAAGAGCCTTTTAAAATAAGTTGACTTTTCCCCAAAGATTGCAAGACTGCAGTGCTGTGAATTATTCTTACGGGCAACACCCAGATAGTGACAAGAAAAATAGGGATAGAGGGCAAATATTTTTCACCAAACATCGCTTCAATAAATTCCTTTCCAAACTGCTGAAAAAACCAAAATGAAGGGAAGACCCAAATGGCCATAAACAATGCTATTTTTCCATAAAATACTTTTGCATTCAAGGCGGTGCTTTTCTCTTTATTAGAAAACTCCACTAGGGCGACATTGCCTATTGCGCTAACAGCAAGTATAAAGATGGGAATCTCGTATGATCCATTAAAGTAGATAGCAAATTGTGTGCTCGATAAGAAAAATATCAGCACCCATTTATCTACCCATTTTACAATAATGGCAAGTACTTCGTTGAGACCTAAGAATAGCCATTGCCTGCTTTCTAGTGCCGGTGCTGTTATAGATTTCCATTGCAGTTTTGAAGGCTTGTATAGAAGCAATATTTTTACTGCGGTAGCTGCTAGCATTAAAATAAGTAAGATCAAAAAATCATCTTGATGAAAATAGAACCAAAGATGGGCTATGGAGAAAATAATTAAGTATAGAAATGTAGCTGAGGCGAGTTTTTTCTCTTGCTCATTTTTTATAGCGATAGCATCTACAAGCAATGAGATGTTCTGTGCGATTAAAAGTAAAATAAGTAATAGTCTTTCTAAATCATCAAGACCGTTTTTAGAAAAGTAAACGAATAAAATGGCTGCGATATTCACCAATATTAGTAGCCGGATAATTATTTTTTTATACTGCGCTATGATTGCAAAAACAATTTCTATACGAGTAGAAAGCATAAAATTACCCAAGCCAAATAAGCTGAGTATGCTAAAGAAATTTACAAACATCCAAATAAACTGATAGTCACCGTACTGCTCTAAACTGAGGCTATGAGAAAAGAAAATGACCACCGCCACCTGAATAATAAATTTCAGCATAGCGCTTAGACCTAGTAGGCCTATTCTTTTCAGTATTCCTTGTAGTATGTTTTCAGATGAAATCAATGGATTAATTATCTACTTTTATTTTCATTTATCTTTTACAAGTACGATTACAAAGCTTTCTTCTTTTCCTACAACAGCATTGACAATCTTATCTATCACTCTCCAAAGTTGGAATGGAAGAAATCTAAATAGATAAGTTAAGCGAAGCTTATTCATCCATTTATTATTGAACGTAAATAAGGAAATACTACAGCCACTGCTAGGGAGAAAAGCTTTTATATTTTCTTTGTTGAAGGAATGTAAGTGGGCATTTGCAGGCGTGGGACAATTGCAGTGCACGCACATATGATGTATTATTTTTTCGTTGAATGGTGTTTCCATTATTAGAGTACCGCCTGGTTGTAATACTCGCAACCATTCTTCAATAAAAATCTTTGGGGAGTAAAGATGCTCTATGATTTCTGCTGCAATAATGCTATCAAAACTCTCATTCTTAAAAGGTAGTTTTTTTGCATCCGCTACTACAGCTGCGTGGTGTTCATTGTTATATATTTCCAGTGCTTTGATTGGATTTTTTTTGGACACATCGAGAGAGACCACATTTTTATTTTGAGCGGTATATTCTTTTGCAACCCAAGCACTGCCACAACCTATATCTAGTATCAACTGCGCCGACGCAGGTATTTTCGATTGAATAAATTGTCTATTTCGATGTCGCTCTGCTGCTACCAAAGCTGTTTCCTTCTCAAAATAATCAAAATATTCTGCGTCCTTATTATAATGATCTATATAATCAAACCGATTTGTATTGTCAGCTTGTAACGTTGACTTTGGTTCGCCTGTTAATTCTTGTTGATCAATGAAAATAGGCACGTTACGCTCTATAGTATAACGAGTTTCTGTTGTTGGCTCTACAAGCTTAATAGGAGGGTCATCAAAAATTAATTGTAATTTGCTTTCAGGATCAGCCAATATTTTACTTAAGAAAGAAGCTATCATTTGTACTTAGACTTGTTGAAGTAAATGTACAGCAATGCAACTTAAGATGATAGGTAATTTATTAAAGATATAACACGCAATATCTTTGGCTTTACTTTTTTAAAATTAAATTGCGACTTCTAATTACGCCTATGAAAAATTTACTTTTTTTGTCAATATCTAAACTGAAACTAGTTTTTGTGACAGTTTGTTTTTTTATTGGTTTTACATTTTCTGCAAAAGCTTGGGGACCTGTGGGGCATACTATTGTGGGTAAGGTAGCTATGGGTTTACTTACTCCTGCTGCTAAGAAGCAAGTATTGCAATTGCTTGATGGAATGAGCATAGATACAGCTGCCAACTGGATGGATATTATGCGGAGCAATAGCGACTACGACTTTATGAAACCTTGGCACTACGTAGATTATGGAAAAGAAGAACCTTACCCAGCGCTTAATCAAGATCAAATTGTAAATAAAATTACTGCTGTAATAAAGGAATTGCAATACAAGAAATTATTATGCTCAGACCAAGTAAAGATGGATGTACTTTATCTTTTTCACCTCATAGGCGACCTACACCAGCCTCTACACACTGGGTACGATTCAGATCTTGGAGGTAATAAAGTGAAGGTAGAATATGATACTTTAAAAGCTAACCTTCATAGTTTTTGGGATGAATATGTGTTGAGTTTAAATGCTATAAACTTAGAAACCACTATGGCATTTTATAACTCGAATGGTAAATCAGAAATAGATAAGATAAACGCTATAAATGCACAGCTATGGATGAATGAAACGAGATCATATCTACCAATAGTGTATGATTATGAAGGCTATATATTATCAAAGGCTTATGTGGCAAAACAAAAAGCTTTAGTGGAGCAGCAACTAGTACTGGCGGGGATGAGATTAGCTCAAGTTTTAAATAGTGTATTTGTACAAGAGGCAGAAGATTTAGATTTTGACGAGGTGGCTTTGAAATATAAGAACGGAATAAATGCTAAAAAAGCGGCTGATTATATTGGTAAAAAAGTTACTGCATGTGGTAACGTAAACGCTGTAAAAGAAACAAGCTCTTCAGTTTTTATAAATATGGGAAGTAAGTATCCTAAGAGCGAACTCACTGTCGTTATTTTCAAAAAGGATAGAGAAAATTTTCCTGCTGATATTGAAGGTTTCTTAAAAGGGAAAAACATTGCAGTAACAGGCGAGGTGGAGCTTTATAAAAATAAAGTAGAGATTAAAGTAACTAAGAAAAGCGACATCATTTTCTTGTAATTCAACTGCAAAGAAATTTTTACGAGAATGCAGTAACTTATAAACAATCGCACTATCTTTTACGTTGTAAGCTATCAAGAAAGAACAATAGCAAATGAACGCAGTAGAAATAAATCAACTTCTTTACACCTTAACTGATTTAGAAAAGGACTGCTGGATAAGATTACTTAATGGGTCACTTAAAGGTAAAGATCCTCTCCACAATGCAGCAGTAGCCAATTATAGCGAAGAAGGCATAAGTCTCCGCACAGTTGTTTTGCGCAATGTAAACGTAGCACAAAAACAAATCACTTTTCATACAGATGTAAGAAGTGGTAAATGGAAAGAACTCAAGGATGGTGATAGAGTGAGTTGGTTATTTTATGACGCTGTAGCGAGAATACAGTTGAGATTAAGTGGGCAGATTACAAAATATCATAACGACACTATAGCTAATGAAGCTTGGCAGAAGTCGAGTACTAACAGCAAGAAAGTGTATATGGGTAGTGAAGCACCATCTTCCATTTCTACAATACCCACCAGCGGGCTCGATGAAAGTATAGATTCTGCAAAAATTACTGACGAAGCCGTGGAAATAGGAAAACCAAATTTTGGTTTAGTAATTACAAAAGTAAAATGGATGGAGTGGCTCTTTCTTAGTAGCAAAGGACATAGAAGAGCAAGTTTTCACTACAATGATGATGACACTTTCACAGCAGAATGGCTTATACCATAAATCATTTTTATCTCTGATAAAAAAAAGGCTATCCCAAAGAAATGAGACAGCCTTTTTAAAAAAAATCCGAAAAATTATTTTGACTTCACATTTACAGAAACTCTTCTGTTTTGTGCTTTACCTTCTGCAGTACCATTGTCAGCAATTGCGTGCTCAGAACCGTAACCGTCAGAACTAATGATATTAGTAGAACCCATTTCTTTTAATTTAGCAGCTACAATAGCGGCACGCTCTTTACTCAAGGTTACGTTAGTAGCTTGGTTGCCTGTATTATCTGTGTAACCACCTATCTTAAATGTAGCTTTAGGGAAGGCCTTTGCAATAGCAGCCATATTCTTAAGCTGAGTCATAGAAGACTCAGTGATAGTAGATTTACCAGAATTGAAATATACATTAGTAAAATCAAACCAGCTACCTTTTACTGTATCTACAGCATCTGCACCTTGTAAGAAACGAACGAGTTTAGCTTCTGTACTATTTTGACCTACTTTCAATGTGCCTCCACCGTTTGGCAAAGCGATTTCACTCACCTCTCCTACATTGTAGATATAATTACCATCAGCGTCTACATTACCAGCGGTCATAGCGCCGGTAGCAGCAGTGTCTCCGCTTACTGCAGGCATAGTAGCGTGCGTATCTCCATCTTTGTGAGCTCCGCCAGTTGCACTAGTATCTTTACAACCTTTAAAATAGTACAGAGCACCTGCACCTAGTAAAGCCAAAAGCAAAACTGGTATCAACCACTGTAAACCACCACCTGCTTCTACATCAGAACTTGTATCTGCTGCATACTTTGTAGAGTGATCTACAGCTTGGTGAGCAGATGCTGTTGCAGTCCCTGCAGTTGGCGCACCACCTAGTAAAGAAGACAAATTTAATCCTGCAGGCATTGCAGCAGCAACATGTTCTTTTTGGCTAGCAAAAAGAGAAGAAAGGCCAGACGCATTTACATTATTACTGCTCATATATTTTCCTACCATTCCCATAATGGCAGATCCAGCAATACCCATAAGAGAGCTTGCAGAGCCAGATTTAATACCAGCAAAGTTTGCAATAGCGCTTGCTATTCCATTACTAGAACCTCCAAATAGAGATGATATAATAGAAGAACCATTACCATCTTCTGTTGCATTAGTAGCAAGATTTGCAATCATATCTGTACCGGCAGCATTCTCGCTTTTATTTATTAATCCGCTAAAAATAGTAGGTACGATTCCTGCAAGTGCACTGGTAATGTTTGTAGAAGATTCGCCTAGTTGGCTACTAGCTTGATCTACTACTTCTCCAGAGAAAAGATCTTTAGCTTGTTGAATTAAATTTAATGACATTATTTTTTCTTTTTTAAGTTAAAACGAAGGATAAAAGTAACAAAATTTCGCTAGACTGTGGTTGATAGTAAGATTTATAATGTCAAATGCACAATACACGGAATATAAACGAATAATTATTCCCGTAGCCCTTTAGCAGCTGATTAATGGCAATGCAGTCTGTTTACTGGTTATTCCTTAATATTGTATCTATGAAGCACCTAAGAAGGGATACAATTTTTATGATACTGACAGTAGTTATTGCATTGAGTTGTAACAAGATTTATGATGGTTCGCCAGGTGTAGGAGGTAATATTCCTAATAGCTTTATTGCTGTAAAAGACAGCTCATTTAATCCAGTAGCTATTGAAGTTGTGGCTGGTAGTTCTATTGCTTTTATTAATAATACAAATACTGCGAAGCAAATACAGAGCGACGACTCTGCCCGTATTCCTCTTACCACTATCCAAGCAGGGGGTTCCTTTATTTATAGGTCTAATACAGCCGGCAGCTTTCAATATTTTAGAAAAGATAAGCCTACCGTAAGAGGTCTTATTACGCTTAGGCCTTAATGTGTCTTCCTTTTTGCTTACAAAGTTTTATTGAGTTATTTTTACAGCCTAAACAACGATATTTTTATCACTTTTAATAAATTAAATAATTATGAGCTACATAGCTTCATTGACGGCAAGACAAATTTTGGATAGCAGAGGAAATCCTACTATTGAGGTAGATTTACTTACTGAGAATGAAAGATTAGGAAGAGCAGCTGTGCCAAGTGGAGCTAGTACAGGTATACATGAAGCAGCAGAGCTGAGAGATAATAATAAAAAATTATACGGCGGTAAGGGCGTATTAAAAGCTGTAAATAATGTGAATGAAGATATAGCCAACCTGATTGTAGGTTGGGATGTAGCAGATCAAACTGGTATTGATGCAGCAATGATTGCATTAGATGGTACAGAAAATAAATCTAAGCTAGGTGCTAATGCAATGCTGGCAGTAAGTTTAGCTTTGGCTAAAGCCGCTGCGCTAGAAGCTAATCTTCCACTATATAGATATGTAGGCGGAACAAATGCTTGCGTATTACCTATTCCAATGATGAATATCTTGAATGGTGGTGCTCATGCTGATAATAAAATCGACTTTCAGGAATTTATGGTAATGCCGGTAGGAGCTACCTCTTTTAGCGAAGGATTAAGATGGGGTGTAGAAATTTTTCACGCACTTAAAACTGTATTGAAGAAAAAAGGATACAGTACTAATGTGGGCGACGAAGGTGGTTTTGCGCCAAATATTGGTAGCAATGAAGAAGCTATTGAAACTGTGCTAGAAGCCATTAAAATAGCAGGATTCAAAACGGGTAGTCAGATAGGAATTGCTATGGATGCTGCTAACAGTGAGCTTTGGAATAAAAAAGAAAAGAAATATATCTTCCATAAGAGTGACGGAAAGAAAATGACAAGCGAGCAGCTAGTAGATTATTGGGCGAGCTGGGTAAAGCAATATCCTATTATCTCAATCGAAGATGGAATGGCAGAAGATGATTGGGCTGGTTGGAAGTCACTTACAGAAAAAGTAGGCGATAAATGTCAACTGGTGGGTGATGATTTATTTGTGACCAATGTAAAGCGTCTTAAAAGAGGAATAGATGAAAATACGGCTAATGGATTGCTAGTAAAAGTGAATCAAATTGGAACGCTTACTGAAACTATTAATGCAGTAAGTATGGCGCAAATGGCGGGGTACAATACTATTATGAGCCACAGAAGTGGAGAAACAGAAGATAGCACTATTGCAGATCTTGCCGTGGCATTAAACTGCGGTCAGATAAAAACAGGCTCTGCTAGCAGAAGTGATCGTATGGCAAAATATAATCAATTGATTAGAATAGAAGAGATGCTAGGCGATAGCGCTATTTATCCAAATGGACGTATCCGTTTTGGGAAATAGTTGATTAAAGTTTCTTTTGCTTATTTAAGTTATTCTGGTACGGTAGATGATAAATAAGTTTAAATAATTCATTGTTTAAACTGCGTTGCATTGTTATGCCTAGAAATTGAGTTAATTTTAGCTTGTCAGAACGTTTAATTGCTTTGAAATAACTACTCGTAATTTTCAAACAAAGCGAGTTAATTATCGAAGCCTATTTCATGTGACAAATAAAAAATATAAAGATAAACACTTGAAAAATTTACACCCATTAATAAGGCTACTAAAAAACAAATACGTGGTTGTATTGCTATGTTTTGTATTGTGGATGTTGTTTTTTGACCCCAAGGATATGGGTTTAGTATGGAAGCGGCAACATAAACTTAATGATCTTAAACAAAGCGAACAACAGGTAACGAAGCAAATAGTAACAGCTAAAAATGAATTGAAATTATTGAAGACAAATGCGGCTACTATTGAGAAATATGCTAGAGAAAAATATTATATGAAAAAAGATAATGAAGATATTTTTATTGTGAAGCCTACACCAACAAATAAATAACTTTGCACAAGCAATATTATGTTACTGTTATCGTTTTTGTTTGTAACTAATCTATTTAAACCCAATTCACTCACTCCCCAGAACTTATATCTTTTATGCAGGAATTTACTCAAAATGATTTACTACAATATTATTACCATGAAACGAGTCCTGCAAAGACCTTAGCTATAAAACTTGCTCTGATTACAGATGCTACTCTGTACGATCAAATGGCAGAGTTAGAGGACAGTATTAGACTGCTTGATAAATTAGTAGTAGGCAGCCCTTCTTCAAAATCGATTCAAAAACTATTAGAGCTTAAGGTAAATAAAAGTAGCAACGATTAATATCAAAGGACTTAGTCTGCATCCAACTAAAAGCTATTAGTAAACTGGTCGTTTATTTTAATATTAAGAAATTGACAAAAAAGGAACGATACCAGTTCGTGATAGATTATTTTTTGCAGCACGCTCCCAATGCAGAGACCGAGCTTTTATACGATAATCCTTATCAGCTTCTTGTTGCAGTTATATTAAGTGCGCAGTGTACAGATAAGCGAATTAATATTGTAACGCCTCCTCTTTTTACACAATATCCTGATGTATATAGGCTAAATGAAGCGGATTTTGACTCTTTGTTTCCTTTTATACGTTCTGTTTCCTATCCTAATAATAAGACTAAGCACTTGCTGGGAATGGCCAATATGGTCGTGCAAGACTTTAAAGGAGAAATTCCAATGACCGTAGAGGAGCTAGTGAAATTACCTGGCGTTGGTAGGAAAACTGCAAATGTTATCACCTCGGTAATAGACAACCAGCCCAATATGGCTGTAGATACACACGTTTTTAGAGTGAGTGCAAGAATAGGGCTTACCACCAATGCGAAAACACCTGCGGCTACAGAGAAACAACTCATAAAGGAAATACCAAAAG
>JBBRHK010000085.1:0-9320 GCA_038222815.1 Chitinophagales bacterium | reverse complement strand
GGTAATGGCATAACCTTGATCCATATATGCTCCATAATTCAAAGAGGCAAAATACTTTTTTACTTCGGCTCCCTTTTCCGAATTTAAGAAATCCAAAGTCTTTTTAGGTTCTTTCATTGTCAAGTATACGTTTATCAACCCGAAATAACCATTGATTTTTAATACAGGAAAGGCCAAACTATCTGCCAATGCGATGGATTTGTTATAATAATCTATTGCAAGAGCATAGTTTTTCTTTTGGGCGTATAGATCACCAATACTTTTTAAATCATTTACTTCTTGATATCTAGCAAAAGAATTCTTAGTTTTCTTTAATTCAATTGTAGATAGAGTTGTGTAATCTAATGCCTTATCATAATCTTCTATACTTCTATAAAAATTGGCCAATTGTTGATATGCTGCACGTTTTAAAACATTATTATTAAGTTTTTCAGATACTCTTAGTCCGCCTAAATAAGAGCGTAGCGCTTCTAATTTTTCATTTTTAGAAAGACTGATATCGCCTTTGAGCAATGAAATTCTCACCGCAAGACTGTCATTATTCAGAGCGTTGCTGAGCGTTAATGCCTGTTCTATATATTTAGCGGCCTTTTCAGTATCTGATGTTTTCAGTGAAGCTTCTGACTGATTATACAAAGCTTTAATTTCATATTCCGTCAACTTATTTTCTCTTGCTATTTTTTTTGCCTGCTCAAAATAGGCTGTAGATCTATCGGTTTCTTCTTTATTATCATTCCGCCTAGCGAGTCTTACTGCATTCGAGATATACGCTAGCACCATAGCTTTCCTATCTCTTGAAGTCTCTGCCAACTGGATAGCTTCATTACCGTATTGGTCTGCCAATACTAGATCAGCATTCATCGTAATATTTGCCATTTGATCTAACAAGCGCACTTTTGATTCTAGGTCATTGGTCTTGCCCATTTCTTTCCTAAGAGAATCTACAATCTTAGCTTCTTGGGCATTTGTCAGGTTAGCACTAAAAAATAGAATGGCGAATGAGAAAACTTTGAGCATTTAGAGAGAGATAAATAATAAGTAATGGTAGACTGTAAATTAATAAATTAGAAGGTAGGAATTGCTTTATATTTTGCAGGCTAAGTTTGAAATTGAAGATACTTGTTTCAATAAAAAACTCCCAATGCAGCTAGCAATTGGGAGTTTCATACATTTATTTTTTATTTATATAATTAGCATAGCATCTCCGTAGCTGAAGAATCTATATTTATCCTTAATCGCTTTTTTATAAGCTTCCATCATTAAATCATAACCTGCAAAAGCGCAAGCCATAATAAGCAAACTCGTTTTAGGTAAATGAAAGTTAGTAACCATTGAATCTGCGATATTAAATTCGTGTGGCGGGTGGATGAAGTTGTTCGTCCAACCTTCTGATGGCTTCAATAATTTCTGTGCGCTATAAGAATTTTCTAAAGTTCTCATCGTTGTGGTGCCAATGCTACAAATTCTGTGTTTACCTACAATAGCGTTGTTTACAATTTCACAAGCTGCTTCCGCAATCCTGTAATACTCAGCATCCATTTTATGTTTGCTAAGATCTTCTACTTCAATAGGACGGAAAGTTCCTAGACCAGTATGTAGTGTAACCTCCGCAAAGCGAATACCTTGAATCTCTAGTCTTTTAATAAGCTCCAAACTAAAGTGCATACCTGCAGTAGGTGCAGCTACAGCGCCTTCGTGCTTAGCATATACCGTTTGGTAACGCTCTTTGTCATCTTCTTCTGGCGTTCTTTTGATGTACTTTGGTAATGGCGTTTCTCCCATACTGTCTAGTACAGTTTTAAATTCTGCGTCGCTACCATCCCATAGAAAACGAATAGTTCTTCCTCTACTTGTAGTGTTATCTATTACTTCAGCTACTAATTCATCATTATCGCCAAAGTATAATTTATTACCTACTCTGATTTTTCTAGCAGGATCTACAATTACATCCCAAAGTTTGTTTGTTTTGTTCAATTCTCTCAGCAGAAAAACTTCAATCTTAGCACCAGTCTTTTCTTTGCGTCCGTACATTCTTGCAGGGAAAACTTTAGTATTGTTTACAACAAAAACATCTTTGTCGTCAAAATACTCCATAATGTCTTTAAAATTGCGATCTTCTATCTGTCCTGTCTTACGATGTATAACCATCATACGACTGTCTTCTCTTTTTTTAGAGGGATTTTGAGCAATAAGATTTAAGGGTAAATCAAATTGAAATTGAGATAATTTCATCCTTAGTGTTTAAATTTATAAATGTGAATATTGATATCGCAAAACAAAAAACCTGCGTACCACTGCTTATTAGATGAAGCAGGATGAATAAAGCCGCCAAAAAACCTTGGGGCACTTATCATGTTACGGCATGATTTTTATTTTGAAAGTGGGCAAATGTACGAAATAAAATTTACTATGCCAACGTACCCAATTTTGAGTTATTTTAGTCTTTTTCCCACTTATTTAAAACTAGTGTTTAAATTTATCGTTTATACAGCTATAATTTAATAATAGTATTTACTTATCTGCTCCTATGATACTACGTTTCCAATTTATCATCTTTTTGTTTTTATTCTCGAGTGCCGTCTCAGCCCAACAAACTGAACCTTCCAAAAAATATCCAGCCTTGTTGTGGGAAATATCAGGGAATGGGCTTCAAAAAAAGTCCTACTTATTTGGTACGATGCACGTAAGTAGCAAGCTAGCTTTTCACCTTAGTGATTCGTTTTACAATGCCTTGCGTAGCGTAGAGTCGGTGGCATTAGAGTTGAACCCAGAAATATGGCAACCAGAAATGATAAGGCTTAATCAACTCAGCGATAATCTTAGGAAATTTCAAGCAGTAGCTGGTGGGGATTTTTTTACAGAGGATAGATTTAAAATAAATGACTATGCAGATCAATTAAAGGTGGCATTAAGCGTGGAGCCGCCTGTGGTAAATAGTCTATTGTATAGGTCATACCAGCAATCGCAGGATTTTGAAGAAGATACTTTTCTTGATTTATATATTTATCAAACTGCTAGAAAGCTCGGCAAGCAACCAGCAGGTGTAGAAAATTATTACGAAAGTGAGAAGCTTGTTTTTGAAGCCTACTCTGATATGGGTAAGGAAAAAAATAAGAAGGAAGTAGATTATGCTGGGGAAACACAATCAAGTCTTTTGGAGAAAATGCAAAATGCCTATAGAAAGGGCGATTTGGATTTGATGGATTCTATCAATAAAGTGATGGAGACCTCTGTAGCATTTAATGAAAAATTCCTGTACAAAAGGAACGAAATTCAAGCTAAGAGTATCGACACGATTATAAAGAAAAAATCTTTGTTTGTTGGAGTAGGGGCAGCGCATTTACCGGGAGATCGTGGGGTGATAGAGCTTTTGAGAAATATGGGCTATACCCTTCGACCTATTAAAATGATAGACCGAGATGCTATTCAAAAAGCACAGCTAGAAAAACTCACTGTGCCTGTTGTGTTTAGAAAACAACAAGCAGATGATGGTGCTTACTCTGTAAATGTGCCGGGCACGCTTTACTCGTTGGATAATCAAATGCAAGGGCTTAATGCTTGGCAATTTGCAGATATGAATAACGGCTCCTATTATATGGTTTCTAGGATAAAGACTTACGCTAATTTTTTGGGAGAAAGTAAAGAGGATGTTTCAAAGAAAATTGACAGTTTACTTTATGAGAATGTACCTGGCAAAATATTATCTACCACAGCAATACAAAAGAATGGCTATAGTGGCATTCAGATTGATAATAGAACTAGAACTGGTAATCTTCAGAAATCACAATTGCTTATCACTCCTTTTGAGATAATCATTTTTAAGATGAGTGGGCGAGAAGACTATGTAGCTGGTAAAGAAGCCACAGAGTTTTTTAACTCTATCCAATTAAATAATAATAATAGTTATGCAGATAAAATGCTTAATGGAATAGCGGTAAATATTAATGGCGAAAAACATTTCAATAATAATAACTCGTTAAACCCTCGTACTGAATTAGAGATAAAGGCAAAGGACGAAGGCTATTTATTATTTAAGACTGAGATAAATAATTTTGACTTTATAGCCTCCGATAGTTTTGATATAAATCTTATGCACGAGTCATTTGTAAGGTCAGATGCTGTAAAAGAAAATGTATCAAAAAAGTGGGGTGAGTTTAACGGTTACACTGCACTCTTTACGGTAGATGAGCTAAAGAAGAATGGATATTTGAACTCCTTATTTTTTCTTAAAGGAGCTGATTATTATTGCTTTTCTAAAAAAACGACAAGCAAAACAGGAGATCCATTTTTGTTTACTCAGAAACTAGAAACTAGAAAATTTCAATACAAACCCGCCGAGCAATACAAGGATAGTTTTATGTATTTTTCTGTTGCTACTCCTACTATTCCTGTTTTTGATAAGGGAATTAGAGAATTAATTGAACAGTCTATCGATGATTTAAATAATGGAAATAATGCAACTGATAATATTAACTACTGGCATAATAAAAGAAATGCAGTGTTTACAGATTCTTCATCTGGTCAAGTAGTGGCAGTAACAATTCAAGATTACCCTAAGTACTACAGCATTAGAGATACTGCAAAATATTGGCAGGATTTTAAAGATTCCTATGTGGTAAATGATTTATACTTATCTAAGGAAAGCTTTATAACAAGCAATGGCCTTACTTCATATAATCTAGTATTGACAGATACTGGAAGCAATCGTAAAATACTGCATCGCTTTATTTTG
Organism: Chitinophagales bacterium; assembly: GCA_038222815.1. Lineage (GTDB taxonomy): Bacteria > Bacteroidota > Bacteroidia > Chitinophagales > Chitinophagaceae > Ferruginibacter. The sequence continues at coordinate 4,588 of JBBRHK010000085.1, read as the reverse complement.
AAAAATGATAAGGCCTACACGATAAGCACCTTGGAGGACGGGAATAGTGCTGATGATACTTTTAAAACAGAGTTCTTTAATAGTTTCTCCCCCTTAGCTGTCAATGAAAAATATGAGAATACCAAAGATAAAACCGATTTATATTTTAATGAGTTTTTTAGCGCTGACAGTGCCGTTTATACTTTGCCAAGAAAATCGATAAGCTCGATTTATTTTAATGGTGAAGCTGCTCCAAAATTGTACGCTGCCATAAATAGAATGGATATAGGTATGAAGGATTATTTTACCATAAAGACAAAAATGATTGAGGAACTTGGTTACATAAAAGATGGGAATAGAGATGCAATACCTGCAATGATTGAGTCTGTCTATTACTCAACAGCCGATACGACGATTTTTCAGACTGAGGCCTTATTTGCATTGGCAAGATTGAAGACTAAAAAATCTTTTGCCAGCCTTCAAAAAATTATTCTACAAGATCCGCCAGTTTTTGAAAATAGCAATGACTATCAAAACTTAATGGATCATCTTTCAGATACGCTAGAGCTTAGTAATAATTATGTCAAAGACTTAATGACACTTACCACGCTCGATGATTATAAAGCACCGGTAACTAACCTTCTAGTAAAGATGGTGGATAGTGGATATGCTACAGCTAAAACCTATAAATCTTTTTATAAACAATTATATGTAGATGCACGAGTTGCCTTAAAAAAGCAAATTATTAAAGATGAGAAGCAGATGCAAAAGGATATCGAAGACTTACAGAACCCTGAGGACATAGGCAAGGATAATGACGAATATGATAACAATGCTTATGACAATTCCTATGGGCTACAAGACTATGCTGTATTATTGATGCCATTTTATGATAAACAAAAGGATGTACAGCAATTTTTTAGTAAGCTTCTAGAAATTAAAAATAGAAATCTGTTACTTTCTGCGGCCACATTAATGTTGAAGAATAAGAAGCCAGTCCCTGCAGAGGTATGGGAAAGAGTTACAGAAGAAGAGAAATATAGAGGTAAACTATATGGTACTTTAAAGAAAGAAAAGAGGCTCGACTTGTTCCCTGAGGCGTTTAAAAATCAAGAAGAAATAGCAAAAAGTAATCTTTTGGCCTATAGTACTTTTAGGAAAATAGATGCTGTGGAGTATATGGGAAAAGATACTACTACTTATGATAATGAACTAAAAACCGTTTACTATTTTAAATACAAGGTGAAATCTACTGATGAATGGAAAATAGGAATTTCTGGTTTACAACCGTTAGATCCAAATGACATAGAGGAAAACTACAAGTATATTTCTATTACTCAAAAAAGATTAGTGGAGTCTGAACCAATATTAAAGCAATTTAAAGAACAGCTACAAAAGTTAGATTTTCAAAATAGTTATAGTGGAAGATACTTTTTCAAGGAAGAGAATAATTATGATTATGGATATTAGTTTCTTGAGAAAAATGGTAGTTTAGTTTTTAAAAAACTAGGCTACTATTTCTGTAATACCTGGTTGTGCTGCAAGAAGTTCCCTGGTGTACGGATGTTTGGGGTTAAAAAAAACATCATGGGCAGAACCTTCTTCTACAATTTCGCCAGCTTTCATCACTAATATTCTATCGCAGAGATAGTGAACAACGCCAAGGTCGTGACTTATAAAAAGTGCTGTAAAATCAGATGCCGCTTTTAATTCTTGAATTAAATTTAAGATTTGGGCTTGTACACTTACATCAAGCGCAGAAACACTTTCATCAAATACAAAAAAAGAAGGGTTAACAGCTAATGCTCTAGCGATGCAGATTCGCTGTCGCTGACCTCCACTAAATTGAAAAGGATATTTGCTAAAGCTTGATTCTGGCAAAGCAACTTTTTGTAAAATTTCATTTACCTTTTCTTCTAGTTCTTTTTTGCCAAAATCTTTGTTATATAATTTTATAGGTTCTGCTATAGCATTGCCGATACTCATCCTAGGATTTAAAGAACCAAAAGGATCTTGAAATACAATTTGAAATTCTTTTCTTGCTAGCTTAAGGTCGTTCCCTTTAAGCTCGGTTAGCGCTTTACCTTCAAAATGTATACTGCCATTTGTACTTGGTATTAACTGTAGGATAGCTCTACCAAGCGTAGTTTTACCGCAGCCACTTTCACCTACAAGTCCCACAATTTCTTTGTTGTAAATATTGAAACTTACATCATTTACCGCTTTAAAAACATCACGCTTCTTTGAAAAAATAGATGGCGCTTTGCTGTAATGTACATTTAGATTTTTTACGCTAAGCACCTCGTGATTGTAATCAATTTCTGAAAAAGAAACGTTCCTATCCACATTAATCTCGCTGCTAATAAAATCTTGTACTGTCAAAAGCTTTTTACCTTTATCCGAAGTAGTAGGTCTGCAAGCGAGTAGTGCTTTTGTATATAATTCTTTTGGGTTTCGAAAAACTTCATTGCTTTGTCCTTGCTCAACGATTTTGCCTTGCTGCATTACAATAATATAATCCGCTATTTCCTTTACAAGCGCAAGATCGTGGCTTATAAAAAGAATAGCCATCTGATACTGCTCCTGTAATTTTTTTAATAAATTGATAATACCTTTTTGTACTCTTACATCTAGCGCAGTAGTAGGCTCGTCTGCTATAAGTAGGCAAGGCTTGCAGGAAAGCGCCATCGCAATCATCACTCTTTGTTTTTGACCTCCACTTATCTCGTGCGGATATTTATCATACATCAGTTCTGGGCTAGGAAGCTCTACTTGCTCAAATAGTTGTATTACTTGCAGCTTAGCTTCCTGCTTCGTTAACTTTTGATGTTGTACAATCATTTCATATACCTGCAAGCCACAAGTAATAATTGGATTGAGAGAAGTCATTGGCTCTTGGAAAATCATAGAGATTTTATTCCCTCTTACTTCTGCAATCTGTTTATTATTTAATTTAAATAAGTCAATCGAAGTATGGCCATCTTCGCTAAAAAAAGCATTGCCCAATACCTTTGCAGTATTGGGCAATAATTTCATTAAACTAAGAGATGTGATCGATTTGCCAGAACCGCTTTCACCTACTATTGCAGTAATTTTATTTGGAGCAATATCTACATTAATTTGCTCTATCACTTTTTGACCAGCAAAAGAAACAGAAAAATCTTTTATGGAGATAAGCGGTAGCATCTTCTATTAAAACTGTAGATGTCTAACCGTCATACCGTCGTTGATAAGTTGCTGTAGCGAAGCAATTCCTATTTTCAAATGTCGTTCTACAAAATTTGCGGTGACTTTTAAATCACTAGCTTCTGTCTTCACTCCATCCGGTGTCATTGGTGAGTCGCTTACAAGTAGCAGCGCTCCTGTCGAAATTTTATTATGAAAACCAACAGTAAATATTGTTGCTGTTTCCATATCTATGGCGTATGCCCTAATTTGTCTCAGGTAAGATTTGAATTCTTCATCGTGCTCCCACACACGCCTGTTTGTAGTATAGCAAACCCCCGTCCAATAATCACATTCAAAGTCTCTGATGGTTGTACTAATTGCTTTTTGTAAAGCAAAGGCAGGTAAAGCTGGCACTTCTGCAGGCATATAGTCATTGCTGGTTCCTTCTCCTCTTACTGCAGCAATTGGTAGAATGAGATCACCTATTTTATTTCTTCTTTTTAGACCACCACACTTTCCTAAAAACAATACTGCCTTAGGCTCTATAGCGGTAAGTAAATCCATAATAGTAGCAGCGCCAGGACTTCCCATTCCAAAATTTATAATCGTAATGTTATCTGCCGTAGCACATTGCATTGCTTTTGATTCGCCCTTTATTTCTACTTTATTCCATTCTGCAAATAAACTTACATAATTAGAAAAGTTTGTAAGTAATATGTACTTGCCAAAGTTTTTAAGCTCTTCCCCTGTGTATCTTGGTAGCCAGTTATCTACTATTTCTTCTTTTGTTTTCATAATTCTCTATTCTGATAAAGATAAGAAAAAGAAAATATTACAGTGTTCCTATTTCAATGAATTCCATCTCAATTATTCTGCATCATTATCTTTGAAAGGAAATGATAAAAATAATTTACCCCAACATAAAACCAAAGATTCGAGTAAACGAGTCGAAAGAGGAGATATTTTGTATCATCAGAAAAAAATGGCTTGTAATTACTCCAGAAGAATGGGTGAGGCAAAATTTCCTTTTATATTTAATTGAGGAATTGACTTTTCCGGCTTCGCTTATTTCTGTTGAAAAGGGATTGATGATAGGTGAATTAGCAAGGCGATATGATATCGTTGTTTATACTAAGGATATGCAGCCCCTGATAGTTGTAGAGTGTAAAGAAATGAATGTAGCCTTAAATGAGGCTACTATTTTACAAGTGTTGCGTTATAACTCTTTGTTGCAGGCAAATTATCTAATAGTTACGAATGGAATTTCTTGTGCTGCCTTCGAAAAGTTGGAGTCTGGGTTTAGAGAAATAGAAGTAATGCCCATCAATAGAAATTGATAGAATGAGGAAGCGGCTGAGAGTAATCATATACGCTAGCCAGAAAGAGTATTATTTTAATCTTCTGTTTTTTATTTAAGTTAGTAAGACTTACTACTTCTTGT
>JBBRHK010000084.1:0-9380 GCA_038222815.1 Chitinophagales bacterium | reverse complement strand
GTATTGGGGGATTCAAGAGTGTGGCTTTAATAGGCACTGCTAATGGCGAAGGGTTTCAAAACCTTGCCATCTTTAACTCCTTAGTGCATATCGGTGCAAACCCTGCAATGATTGGTTTTATTGTGCGTCCGCATACAGTGGAGCGACATACTCTTGATAATATTCTTAATACCAATTATTACACGATAAATCATATTCACGAAGGCATATATGAAGCCGCCCATCAAACCTCTGCAAAGTATGCAAGAGAACAATCTGAGTTCCAAGCGACAGGACTAACCCCAATGACCAAGGAGGACTTTTCTGCTCCCTATGTACAAGAAAGTTGTGTGCAACTTGGGATGAGATTTGTAAAACAAATTAATTTAGAAGTGAATGGTACTAGTTTAATAATAGGCGCAGTAGAGCATATTTACTTTCCAGAAAATTGTAAGCAAGCAGATGGATTTGTAGATATAGAAAAAGCTGGCTCTATAACCTGCTCTGGGCTTGATTCTTATCACAGCACAACAAAATTAGCGAGATTGAGCTATGCACAGCCAAATGAAGAACTTAGAGAATTATAAAACAAATTGAAATTAAGATGGCCACTTTTCTAAAAGCAAAATGGGAGCAACTTATTATGGTAAATTATGCAGTGCCAGCAGAAGCCTTACTACCCTATTTGCCCTCAGGCGTAGAACTAGATTTATATGAAGGGAAAGCGTTGGTGAGCTTAGTTGGCTTTATGTTTAATAAAAACAGAATCTTTAATATTCCTATTCCCCTTCTCGGCAGTTTTGAGGAAATTAATTTACGGTTCTATGTAAAAAGAACTGTAGGAAATGAGGTAAGAAGAGGTGTTGTATTTATAAATGAAACTGTGCCCTATAAGCCTGTAGCTTGGCTAGCCAATAGGCTGTATAAAGAACACTATGATGCTGTACCCACAAGGCATAGTTGGAATTTTGAAAAAGAAAAAAAGACAATACAATACGATTGGAAGAAGAATAAAGTTTGGCATTCTATGATCGCAGAAGCTTCAATCGCCTCAAGACCAATGGAAGTAGGCACAGAGGAGCATTTTATTTTTGAGCATTATTACGGCTACACCAGAGTAAACCAAAGCGAAACAATAGAATACAAAATAAACCACCCATCCTGGATGGTAAATGATATTTTGGATTACAAGATTAATTGTGAATTTGACAAAATGTATGGAACTGAATTCGGATTCTTGAATGAATTAAATCCTAGTTCAGTTTTTTTAGCGGAAGGGTCAAGTATTTCGGTGGATTGGAAAAGGGAAAGGATTTGATGATTTGAAGATTTGAAGATTTGATAATTTAATGATTTGTTGATTTGGAGATATTATTGCAATCATAAAAGTTGTTATTCAAACAAATCAAGGCGAAAATCTTATCGTGACTTTATCGTTTAATTTTGCCATTGCCTCAATTGCTTATTGTGATATTTTAGATGCTGAAAGAAAATATGTAGTTGCTAGACAACTTTTAAAATCTGCAACAAGTATTGGAGCCAATATTAGGGAAGCCCAAAATGGAGAAAGTAAAGCAGATTTTATTCATAAAATGAAAATAGCAGCCAAAGAAGCTGACGAAACTGAGTACTGGTTGCTCCTCTGTCAAAACTCAATAGGTTATCGTAAATGTGAAGAATTACTAGCGCAATGCCTATCTATAATCAAAGTTTTATCAAAAATTATTGCAACTTCAAAAAAAGGGGGCTAATTCATTTTTAGAATACTGAATTTTGTAAATAAATTGACACCGCCCTCTTTAAAATGAAAAATTTGTGACCTTAATAAATCCTCATTGAAAGTAAAAAATCACCAAATCAACAAATCAACAAATCAACATATCATCAAATCAAACTACCCCTTCATAAGATAAGCTTTCACAAATCCATCCAACTCCCCATCCATTACTGGACCTACATTTCCCACTTCAAAATCTGTACGGTGATCTTTTATCATTTTGTAGGGATGAAAAACATAACTGCGAATTTGACTGCCCCATTCTATCTTTTTCTTTTGGCTATTCTTCTCGTCTTTTATAGCGTTACGTTTTTGTAGCTCTATTTCGTACAGACGACTTTTAAGCATTTGCATTGCCAATTCTCTATTACCTAGCTGACTTCTGTCTTGCTGGCATACGACTACAATACCTGTGGGTATGTGTGTAAGTTGCACTTTGGTTTCTACTTTATTTACATTCTGTCCGCCTGCACCTCCACTCCTACTCGTTTCCATCTTTACATCTGCTGGGTTAATTTCTATTTGAATACTATCATCTACCAGTGGATACACATTAATACTTGCAAAGCTAGTATGCCTTCTTGCGTTACTGTCAAATGGAGAAATTCGAACAAGTCGATGAACACCACTTTCACCCTTTAAAAATCCGTAAGAAAAAGCGCCATCAAACTGATAAGTACAGGTTTTTATACCTGCACCATCGCCCCACTGCCAGTCAAGCTCAGTAACAGACCAGCCTTGCTTCTCTGCATACATCCGATACATACGGGCAAGCATCTCTGCCCAGTCCTGACTCTCCGTGCCACCAGCACCACTATTGATTTGTATTACTGCAGGAAGTTCATCTTCTGGCTCATTGAGTGTACTTTTAAACTCTGCTTCTTCTACAAGATTTACAGCAAGGTCAAAAGCTTGGCGTACTTCTTCTTCCTCTACCTCGCCCTCCTTCCAAAAATCAAAAAGCACGGCAAAGTCTTCAATAGCAGTTGAAGTATTGCCATACATATTCGTCCAATACTCATTGAGCTTGATGTCCTTTAAAATAGCGGTTGCTCTTGTATTGTCATCCCAGAAACCGGGAGAAAGCGACAATTGTTTATCGTTCTCTATCTTTTGTTGTCTGTTATCGACGTCAAAGAAACCTCCTCAAAACCATTAAGCGGTCTCTCAGATCCTTTATCATTTCTACTGTCATAGGCTGCAAAAATAAAGGAAGTATTTTAAAGTATTCAATGTTTCAATTGGATATAATAAACGCAATGGATAAATAAAAGTCTACTTTTATTACCAGAAATAACTTTAATAAAACGCAATGATAAAAAGAATTTTAACTTCAATAATAATTGTACTTGGCCTTGTAGCTTGCTGCAACACTGCCCCGAAGTCAACTAGTACTGTAAAAACGCCTGATGTGAAAGAATATGCTGTAGTGATATCATTTGGAAGTATTGGCACTGGTGTACCAGATGCAAAGCCGCTAGAAACCTACATTTCAAAATTTAAAAGAGACAACAAGATAAAGATAATCAGCGCTGATAGAATTGGTCCATTCGGAAGAGAGGGCGAATACAAGCTGTGTTTCCGGCTTTCTGAATTTTCAACATCACAGAAGACAGAATTCATTAATTCTTTAAAGAATGTGGTAGCTACTCTCAATGACAAAGGTTATGCTACGCTGGGTTTAGAAGAAGAAATAAACCTTGACACGCTAGGAAACAGAGTAACAAAAGAAGTAGTTAAATATTAATAAGCTAGAAAACAAATATTACGCTTATAAAAAAATATTCAAAACGTTTTATGTTTTTACTAAGTAGAATATAAATCCAAAATATTAATCTCTAGGAAAAAAACTTTACTAAACTTCTTTAATTTTTCTAATAGCATTGTACATATCGTGCATCACTTGCATGTGGGGTGCAGTAAGCACGGCAAGACCTAAAAATAAGTATCCCACAATAGCACTAGAATTAATAAACATAAATCCTGCAAAACCAAAAATAGAAATCCCTAGAATAGCTAGTACGCTGAATACAAGAATTTGCATTCTAATACTAGACAAACTGATGGACTTGTTACGCTGCAGATACTTTACAATATTATTGAGTGATAACACCGAGTGCCATACCACAAAATAAAAGGTAAAGCCTAAAAGCATCGGGAGATTAAAGAGTATAAGTAAAATGACACCAAAGCGAACTAGGAATTGACCTCTTATATCTGCCCCTGAATTAGGATTCCGCAAAAAGTACACAAAAGTAGTTGCAAAGAAAAAGATACCAGAACCCGAAATGATGTTGTAACGGTTAGTATCTATCCAGCCTGTAAGGGGCAAATTCTCTTGCCCAGAAGGGAACATCGTGAATAGTGGTATCACCTCTTCAAAATGATTGAGTAATATAACGGAAAGGATAAGCAAGCCATAAGAGATGACAAAAAGTTTTCCAAGAATACCATTTGTGTTGAACTGGTATAAATCCGTTTCTCCAAAATGATATGCAGCAAAAAGGATAAATAAGATATTACCAGCTACTGGGAAAAACCATAAAATAGCGGCAAAAGAAAACAGCCTAAAAATATAAATTGTCAAGAACCTAATTTTAGAAAAGACTGTCTTGCTTCTCTCTGCATTATTATTGGCCACGAGTAAATCCGCAGCACCATGAGGTACTCCAAGTATTATGATTCCAATCAAAAATATTATAAACTGCACCGACGTTGGCACAGGTAAAACATAATTTTGGAATAATAAAAGTAAACCTCCTAGGGCTAAAAGAATTGTACGTGCCATAATCATTGGATTAAAAAAAAGTACGATACAAATGATGTATCGTACTTTTTTGTATATAATTAACTATTCTTCACTTCAGCAGTCTTATCAGACTGCGCTAGCGCATAGATTACTAGACCAAAACCAATCTTATTTATAGCATCACCGATGTTATAAACGATATCCATTGAAAGACCTTCAAAAATTCTCATACCGAAGAAACCTCCAGCAGTACCAGCTATGTAACCTACTGGATAAATCGCCCAACCTACTAGAATAAACCAAGCCAGTATTTTTACAGCTTTTGCAACAGCAGGCCCTGAATCAGAAGCCAATTTCGCAACCTCACCAAACCAAACTAGATACACAATGTAGAAGTATGCCAAACCGCTAGCTAAACCCCAGATCCAACTTTGAGTTTCCTGTCCGTAAACAGCCTCTCCGATGTAACCAGTTACTAACATTACTACAGACGCAGCAATTAGTTTCCAAAGCAATGCTATTTTAGCACCCGCTTTTCTTGTAATTAAATAGAATTCAACACACATTAACGGAACTGTCAAAATCCAGTCTACGTAACGGAAAAAGATTGGTGACTCACCAGTCTGTAATTGGTATTCCTTCATATAATAATAGTGAACTGCAGCAATAAACGTAATCAGACCAGAAACTAGTACTGATGTTCGCCACTTTTGTGGCACATTACTTAGCTCGAAGAAGAAAAACACAGAGGCGGCCATCATCGCCATTGTGCCTACAAAGAAGGTGAATGCAACGTAATTGTTACTTGCAATCGGAAGGATTTCCAGAATTGTCATTTTCATATATTTGAGGTTTAAGTTACTTTGGTAAAAGATTATCACGGAACAACGTTGTTAGACGGCTCTCGCATAATAACAAAAGCAATAAAGTTTTGTTTAACCCCTATACCCAATTTATTAAACTTTTTTTCAATTAGTCGTAAAAAGCAATCAAACTAACTCATAATATGATGCTATACAATTGAATAACAGGTTCTTATGAATAACTTAAATAATTATTCACATAGTTCTTCACACGGAAAAATGTAGGTTTAATGGCTGTTCTTTTCTTCAAAAAATTGCTACAAAGAGCTTCTCTTTATTAATTTTTTCATTTTTTGACAGTTGGGCAGCTACTTTAATAGTGCAAATTTTATAACTATAGTCACATTCTTTGAAGGTTTCAAAATAATCAAATTAAAACTCATCGAGATCACTTATATTTTTGGCACTTAGAAATACTCTAATTGGCACACCCATTGCTGGATTTATTATCCTTGACTAGTTTCTTCCGAATTCTTTTAGCTCTAATAAATGGGTTGCGTGATTGGTATCATTAAACACAAAATAAGTAGCTTGATTAAGAGGCATTGCTCTCGCTATGTTGCCTACGTCTGCATCTTACCTAGCGTTTGGCTAAAAGTGTCCAAATTTGAAATTGATCATCGTTTTTGTTTTAAATATTAGATATAAAAAAGCCCTGCATTTTTGCAGGGCTAAATGGTATTAAAGGATTTTATACTTATTTTTTTGACCGTTCTAAATAATTTTAAAAATTAAAATATTTCTTTGAAAAACTGCTTCATATCCTGCCAAGAAGCACTGTCTGCTGCTGCGTTGTATTCGATAGGCATTTGATATTTTTTACCTACAGCAGTTGCAGCAGGATTAGTAAATGCATGTGTAGCATTTGCATAAGATTTAAAAGTATAGGCAGCTCCCACGCTATCCATTTGATGCTTGAAGGTTTTTACTTGATTAGAATCTACAAACTGATCAGCCTCACCATGGCATACTAAAATCTTTGCAAGAGTAGTAAGCTTGGTTGGTGTTACACCTACAAGGTCTCCATGAAAACTCACTACTCCATTAAGGTTTTCGCCGAGCCTAGCTGCATTTAAAACCTGGGCTCCGCCAAAGCAATATCCTATAGCTGCAATCCTATTAGTATCAGCATAAGGATTCATTTTAATAACTGCTAACGCAGCATCTATCCTTGACTTACCAAGAAGTGGATTTGTATAAAATGGAGTAGCCATTGCTTGTGCATCTTTTGGATTCTCCACGTATTTTTGATTGCCATAGAAATCAACAGCTATAGCTAGATAACCCATTTCTGCAAGTTTTACAGCTCTACTTTTTACATAATCGCCTAGCCCCCACCACTCTGGCACAATAAGCACTACTGGACGCTTGTCTTTAAAACTAGAATCTACTGCAATGTAACTGATCATACTATCTACACCAGAAGCATAGCGGACAGCTTGACTGTCTATCATTGGTGTTTTACTGGAAGGTGTTTCATCCTTATTTACTTCAATTCCTTTATTATCTTGTTCATTACAAGAAAACATAGTTGTTGCTAAAACAGCTACAACAAGAGACAATTTAATATTCATACATTTTATTTTAAAATACTTAATTCAATAAATTCTTTGTTCTCACACCAAAACAGATCAAAAGCCAATAAGTTTGATTTTATAAAACTAATTATTAGTGGCCAATCTGATTCTCTAAATATTGAGACATCTTCAAGGTTGGTCAGCAATTGATGTACTTGTTTCTCTGCATCATTCCATTCATTTCTAATTTCCACAGTTTCTGTTACCCACTTAAATCCTAATCGTTTAAAGGCATCAAGGACTGAATCCCTAATATATTCATCAGCACTTATTTCAATCACCACAAAAGCAAATCCATTGAGAACGTCCGTCTTTACTCTTACTTCCTTTACTCCCGTTTTATAATTTATCCAATTTATCGTTTGCCCTTCTGCATTCGGGATTGGTTTTAAATATTTGCCAAGTGCAGTCCAAAACTTTGCACGAACAGCTGATGCTTCCTCTTTAGTATACACAATGTTCTTTATTTTTTAATTACCCATTGCCTCTAGTCTCATCTCTGCTGCCTTTTCTTTACCTACATATTTTGTAATAGCAGTATGGCAAAGGTAGATGGCTGGCGTGAGAACGATGGCTACAACAAATTTATAGATATAATTTACAAGACAAATAGCCAACACCTTTTGCATACTCCATCCCTGCCCGATATAAAAGGCGATAAACAACACAATAAAACTATCTACTAACTGTGACACAAGCGTACTTCCAGTAGCCCTTAACCAAATTTTCTTCTCGCCAGTATGCTTCTTTATTTTATGAAAGACAGCGACATCCACCACCTGCGCTACAAGAAAGGCAATGATACTACCTATTATTATCCAAAGACCTTGGCCAAAAACTGCAGAGAAAGCTAAATTCATATCTGGCACCCCTTTATCTACACCAGTTCCTGACCAAAAACCAGCAGAGGGTAAATGAATAGCCATATAAAACATTACGAAAGCGTATGCAATAAAAGTAACAGCAATGTAAGAAATACGCCTTACTACTTTTGGTCCGTAGAACTCATTCACAATGTCTGTAATTACAAATTCAAGGGGCCATAGAATAACGCCGGCAGTAAGGCTTATTGCGAGATGGTCTTCGCCTAATAGGCTAAAATCTGAAGGCTTGAATCCAAATAATACTTCTAATGAAAAAATCTTTCCCCCGATGCATTCCGCTATTAATGCATTGGCTACAAAGAAAGCTGTAATGACAATCAGCAATTGCGATGGCCTATTATTAAGCTTTGCAATCATAAGAACTACTTTAATAAAAAATAATAATATATCTGTGCAGGAAGAACAATCAAATTAAAATACAACACAAACTTTCCTATTCCATTCATTTTCTTCATTGGATACATAGCCAAGAAAGTCACGATAAAAAATACGTTAACAACAACTGCAATAAGACCCAGAACTGAGATCGTACTTTCTATAGGGTTGCTTACCAAAAACTGATCCTCCTTCAATTTAGCACCAAAATGATTTCTGTAGAAAATAATTCCTACTGTAATTAGAAAACAAAGATTTAAAATAAAAACAAGTTTTGAAAAAAAGCGCATTGCTATATAATTATTTACTATTTACCCTTGCCCCATCCTATCCAGTCATTTAGATTTGCATATAACATTAACGCTAGGAGAATTACCATACCAGCGATTTGTGCATACTCCAATACTTTTTCATTGGGCTTACGACCTGTTACCATTTCAATCAATGTGAAGAGGACGTGACCGCCATCTAATGCAGGAATAGGTAATAAATTCATAAAGGCTAAAATAATACTAAACAATGCGGTCATTGACCAGAATCTTTCCCAATTCCATTCAAAGCCGCTAAATACAGAGGCCATTCCTTTAAAACCGCCTACTCCTTTATAACCACCAGTTTTTGGACTTAGAATTTTTCCGAATTGTTGCGCATAAAATTTTAATTCACTCCCTGATCTTTTAATACCTGCAGGAATTGCACCCAGCAATCCATATTTTGTAACCGTGTATTTGAAAATTCCAAGGCTATCAAACTGCTCATTTGTAGCAGGCTGAGCAAAGCCAACCTTACCATCATTTTCTACCACACTATATAGTTGTACCAAAGAATCTTTTCTATTTACAATTATAGAAAGACTATCTCCTACTTTCTTGGTAGCCATCGCTTCCGAAAACTGATCGTAAAATTGTACTGCAGTGCCATTAATGTTTTGAATAACGTCACCTACTTTTAATCCAGCCTTATAAGCATTTGAAGTATCTGCAACGTCAAGCACAATTACGGGAGTTCTAGGTGCCATCAAGGGGCCGTCTGCTTTTTTCTTTCGTTCCACAAGCTGACCTATCAAATCAACAGGCGTATTAAGCACTTTTGGTTTGCCGTCTCGTATCACAGTAACGCTATCATCTACAACAAGCAATCTTTTAAGCGCATCTACAAAATCATCAACAGGCTTGC
>JBBRHK010000083.1:0-9394 GCA_038222815.1 Chitinophagales bacterium | reverse complement strand
TCCTACTCCATATCCATCAGGTCCTGTATTTCCTACAGTAATTTCTAGGCTCAAAATACCATTTACTGGTACTTGCCCAGAATTTGCTGGAAGTACAGCCATTGTTGCATTAGCTTGTTGCTGCGCTACTACTGTAGATGTCATAAACAACACAGCCACGCAAACAGCTATTAATATTTTTATAAGTTTCATCATTTAAAATTTTTGATTGAGTATTTATATTACTTATTAGTTAGCTCCTAAACCAGCTCCTGCACTATTGTTTCCAGGAGTGCTATCAGCACCGCCACTTACAGTTGCAGAAAAGAATTGGTTTGTTCCGTTTGGTGTTGCTGCTTTTCTAGTAAGCGTAAATCCTAATGAGGTAGATCCTCCAGCAGGAATAGTTACACCAACCTTAGAAGTAGCTACAACATTTCCTCCTACAAGACTAAACAACCAATCAGCATTGAAATAATCTGCACCAAGACCAGCAGCTGTTCCATTAGTACCAGAAACTGGTGTACTAGTTAATGTAGTTATACCCGGTACTTTGATATCCCAACCTGTAAGTAATGGAATGGATACTGTTATAGTTCCATTACTATTACCAACTCCTCCTTCAAAAATATCTACTATAGCCTCACCAACTTGGTTAGCGGTAAACAAGCCAGTTTCAAGTTGAAGACCAGCAGTAAAATCAGCACCAGATAATGCAGCACCAGAACTTCCAAATGCTGGATTTGGACGATAATCAGGATTTAAAAAATCCCAAGCATTAGCCAAAACATCACAAGGAGTATTTAAAATAGTGTTAGTATTAGCAGCTAATGCGATGAAATTTCTTGAAGCAGCATCTTCACCAATTTTAGCAACACCTGTATAAGGAGCGGCCCAAGCAATCGTAGTATCCATTGCAATGATGTTGTTTCTAAATTGCAACTTGTTAGCAGCACCGTTTGCTAAAGCAGCAGTACCATCTACAAACAATCCTCTCCAGTTATTCATTAGGATACTGTTGATAATTTTCACCTCAGAACTTCTTCTTAAACGTGCTCCTCTTCTGAAAGCGTCTGCGGTAGGTTGTGTAATTCCGCCAGCATTACTTCCACATCTGAAAGCTCCCACCTGAGTAATATTGTAAAAACTAGCAGTAGTTTTAGGCGCTGCTTCTGTTCCAGCGGCATTGTTATCTGACTCAAATCCTTCAGACGTAGAATTACTTACTAAATCTGCTACTGCAGGATCTTTTACGTCTAACGCAAATTGAACCAAACCACTGTAACCATTATCTGTATCGAAAGCGTCATCCACAGTTCTGTAAGAAACTAAATGCTTACAATTAACCGAACCACCAAACCACTCAAAAGAATCATCATTACCAAAAGAAGTTTGTACGTAATCGATAGTAGTTCCAGTACCTACAGAACCCATCGTCAAACTATTGATTTCATTGCTTGTCCCAAAAACATAACCAGCGTACTCAATTCTAACGTACTTAAAAATACCAGAATTGTCTGCATTGTTAGTACCGCCGTGTCTTGCTCTTACGTTAGTAGTACCAATTCCTTCAATAGCCAAATCGTTACTCACGTTATTTACTGCTCTTCCGAGTATGATTACACCTGCCCAGTCTCCTCTTACTCTTGCACCAATAGCTTTGCTAGAAGTAAATACAATAGGATTACAAGGCGTACCATTAGCAATAATTGTAGCACCACGTTGTACTATAAGAGCAGCACTTACTGTGGTTGCATCACCTTTTATAACTGTACCAGCCTCAATTGTTAAAGTAACAAGACTGTCTACAAATACAAGCCCTTGAAGATTGTAAACATTGTTTTTTGTCCAAGTAGTGTTTGCAGTTATTACACCGGTGACGTCTACATTAGAAGCAGCATAAAATGTATTTTGTGGATCCCAGTTAGTCCAATTGTCTGTCCACATTGCAGTAGGAGCAGGCGCAAAAGCCCCTCTGTAAGTTGTAGCTTCTTGTGCGTTTGCAACTACAGCTACAAGTAAAAACATTGATAAGAAAGATAAAATTTTCGTTTTCATTTTTTTAGTTTTTTTGTAAAATTTAATTTTGATAGTTTGATTGTAGGATTAAGTATTTTAGACAATTTTCATAATTTTTTTTTTTACTTTTTTGTCATTGGCAGTTTCAGTTTTATTAATGATTTGTGTTTGTAGGCTTTAAGAATTTTTTTGTGAGATAAGCAAAAACTGATGACTACTGTAACTTTGTTTCTACCACTTATTTACTTATCCAATTGTTTAATTTAACCGTTTGTAGATCTTAGGATGATAGTGTGATTCTAAAAAAAAATCGAAATAATTTGTTATTTTTTATTCTGCGGTAAAGATAATTTGCGGACTAAAATTTATTCGAATTGTGCTGTTAACTAATCTTAATTTAATTGTGTTTTTAGCATTACGTAATTGTTAAGTCTACTTTTTGGGGAAAGATTTCCCTGCAAAAAAACACTAACTATTCAACTAGAATTAATACTATTTTGTAGTGAGCTTTTTAAATGAAATTTTCATTCCTCCATAAAAAAAGGCTGCCTCATTAAGAGATAGGCTGTTTAAAATTTAAACTGTAAAAAATAAAATTTTGTAAGGATTCAACTCCTTACCTATGAACTATAATTTAAAAGTTGCAGTAAAAGTGAGCGTTGTGGGAGCATTATTAGAAGCAAAGACTCTGTCGTTAGTACCTTTTTTAAAAGATGCAGATTTTTCGAAATCGTTGTAAGTAAGGATATTTTGTGCCAAAATATCTCTTGCATTAAATTTCAATTCTACCTTATTATTTAAGAAAGATTTTGCTAATTGAAAATCTACTACTGTCCTGGCTCGTTCATAAATATTCGCACTAAAACCAGAGCCGGCTATTACCAATCTATCTCCAATTCTATTTACTGAAACAGTAGATGATAATCCGTTTTTATCGTCTGTATATCCTAGGCTTCCGTTGATTAGATAAGGAGATTGCCCTTGCAATGCTCTATCATTCTCTCCTTGAAAATTTCTACTACCCTCCTTACCCTGAACGCTAGATTTAATTAGTGCTGCATTGCCTGAAAGGCTTAGTTTGTTAAGAACATCATTCGTTCCATTTACACCAAAAATAGTCCCCAGTAAAAATCTAAACTCTGCTTCAATCCCATATGCCTTTGCAGAACCATTGTTTGCATATGCTAGTTCATTTGCAAAGTCTGGAGATCTCACTAATTCAATCGGGTTTTTGAACTTTTTATAGAAGCCAGATAAAGAGAGTAATTGCGCTTTACCAGGAAAAAATTCAAACCTAAAATCATAATTCTTAATTTTTGCTCTTGTTAGTGTAGTATCACCACCAATATTAAATCCACTAACAAATTCATAAAATAAAAATGGTGCTAGCTCTCTAAATTCGGGTCTGTTTACAGTTTCCGTGTAGGATAATCGAAGATTTATTGTAGAAGTAGCCGCGTACACAAAATTGGCAGATGGAAGAATATCTAATACTGTGCTGTCCAATTTTAGTTCGATGATTGAATTTGGCGTATTTAGTTTTTGATTAAAGCTCTCTAACCTTGCTCCATATATAAATCTGAACTTTTTATAAAAACGTTGGTCATTCATTATATAAGCGTGAGTTATGGAAGAGGAAGCATTGTATCCAGAGCCTGGAAGTGTAGCATCAGCAATTGAAATACCTGCTTTACCATTAGCGAGTAACCCAAGGTATTGTTCCAAAAAAATCTGATCCTCAGGAAGACTTTTAAAGGAAATATCGTTTTCAAGTCTAGTACCGTTATAAAGAACAAAACCTAAATTTCTACTGGTAAAGATTCTTTCCCTTTTCTGAAAGCCGCCACCAATTTTCAGCAAATTTTGAATATTTTTAGAAGAGGAAAAAGGTTGTGAAATATCTGCTTTTATATTTTTGATATTCTCATCAGAATTGGTTGAGAACATTCCTCCTGTAGCGCCAAATGGTGAAATACCAGTTGGAATAGAAGATAATGTATTATTTACATCAGGATAACGACCCGTGTATTGTGTTCTAGCTATGTTAGGTATTGTCCTATTTATTTTACTGTACCCTGCCAGCCAATTGACTTTGGTCCTTTTATTTCCTATCTGATGTTCTCCAAGTAGTTGCGAACTATATATTTGACCTTGAGTATATAACCTGCCCGTTTCTTTAAGAAAAGACTCTGGTTCGCCAGGTACATCAAAACCTCCAATTCTTCTCACTAGTCGATTATCTGTATTTACGCTGTAATTGTTCTTCCAACTAATATTGTTCTTATTATCTATTTTCACAGAGACATTTCCCAAAGCAGCCCATATAACTTCATCATTATAAATCGAATCGGTGTAATCTCTTTCTAGTACTGGCTCCGCAGCACCACTCGGCACATTATATTGTTTTCTCTCACCAGCAGTAAAAGTGTATGTTCGATTATAGTTTAAAGAAAACACAGCAGATAAAAACTCCTTCTCTTTTCGTTGAATATTGAATCCACTGGCTAATTGAAAATTAAAATTTGGTCTTGCGATGTCATTTTTAACACCCCATTTAATATCTTTAAAAAGTTTGGCTTTCTCTAATTTCTGTTCTGCAGTTAAAACATTAAAATCTTGGGTAGAAGGGAAATTTTCTGGTACACCTCTCCTACCATCGTCTAAGCCTAGTCTGTCATTCTTGCCTTCGGCTTCGGAGTAATATCTAGTCTTACCAGTTAATAAGGTATTATATCCTTGACCAATGGAAATAGTTGTAAAATTCTTTGCTACAACTGACTTCGTTGCCAATTCTATCAAACCTCCAGCAAATTCTCCACTCTTATCAGGAGTGGCAGTTTTATAAATAATCAAATTGTCCAGAATAGCGGATGGAAATATATCGAATGCAAAAGCTTTTCTATCACTCTCGGTACTAGGGAGCGGTGCACCATTTATGAATGCAGCATTGTATCTGTCATTCAACCCCCTTATAATGGCAAATTTATCGTCTTGAATACTTGCTCCACTTATTCTTTTTATTACATCACTTGAACTTCTGTCCGGTGTTCTCTTAATAGATTGTGCAGTAATACCATCACTCACGTTTGCGCTATTTTTTTGAGCTACCAATAAAGAAGCAACTGTTTCTCCAGCAGCTTTAATGCGCTTTGCCGTAACAACAACTGCATCGTCTGTCTTCAGATCTAAAGAAATATTAATCTCTGTATTCTCATTGGGCTTTACAATAACCTCTTCTATAATTTTGGATTGATACCCAGCGTAGCTGCAGTTAATAGAATAAGTACCCGGCTCTATTTTACTAAAGTCGAAGACGCCATTCTGATCAGCGGCCTTAGAAATGGATTTTTCTATTAAAAGTAAGGTGGCTCCTCCCAATGTCCTGCCTGTACTGGCACTTATGACCCTTCCCACAATTTTTCCAGTTTGCGAACAGGCTATTTGAGCGACAATCATTAATAAAATCACGCTGTAAATTTTCTTCATCTAAGTTTTGGTTTCTGCAAAGGAATATTTTCTTGGATTGAAGTGTGTTAACAAATTGTCATCCAATTATTAATTTTTTACCAAACAGAATTTAAACCCTTTCTGTCCTAAACAGAGATAAAACTTAAAGAATAAAAGAACAGTCTATTCATTAATTTCTATTAACATTTAGATAATGATTAGATAATGCTGAAATTATCTTTTTCATTCTCCATCACTATAATTTTGGCCGATAAAAGAAAAATTAATTGTTATAAAAATGGACAACATTAACGCTTCTTCATAATTTCTTTTTCCTTATTCAACAAAATAATTATCAAATTGAAAATAATAATCCAGCTTATTTTATTGCTTATAGTGATTACCAAGTGCAGTTTTGGTCAAAATGTTATGATAAACATTATCAGCCAAAACAATGGTATAGTAAAGATAAATGGAACTAACTATTTAGAAATAACTATCTCAAATACTAGTGCAATAAAAAGTGTTGACTCTTTTAAATTAAGACCACAAATTAGTTTTCCAGTTGAGCTAGTAACTATTTCTGAGGATGGACATATTTTACCAAAGGGGTGGACTATATTATCTAAAAAAAATGGAACTATTTCGTTATCAAATGGGACTGACATTATACCAGAACTAGGAAATAGAACTATCCTTATTTCTTTCGTAGGAAAGAAAATAGGAGGTCAAAGTACTATCGCTGGAACCCTGAATTTCTCTAGCGGAACAGCTCCAGGTTCTGTAGCTGGGGCTGCTACTAAGGAAGATAATCTTGCTGATAATAGTTCTTCTACTTCCATCACTGTAACTAAATAATGTAGACAATAAATTATTCAATTAAAAAAATTATACAGCACAAAATGAATTTCTCTAAGCTGATTTTATTACTCCTAAGTTTAAACGTTGGGATACTTAATGGCTTTAGCCAAACCAACCCTACAATTCAAGTTTTACCAGGTAACTCTGGTGTAGTAGCTTTGAACTCGGTACTTAATTTAGAGATTACCATTGGTAACACTGGTACAGCAACAGTTGTAGCTAATAAGCTGAGACCAATCATAACAGTACCTGCGATTGTTACATTTTTACCAGATGCAGATCAGCTCCCTGGATTACCTCCTGGCTGGAGCATTGTCTCAAATACAGGAAGCCAACTTAGAATTTGTAACGGTTCAGATTTAATCGCTGGCCAAAGTTCTAGAACTATTATTTTAAAAGTAAGGGGTGTAAGCATTGGAGGACCATCAACTTTTCAAGGGCAGATTAACTATGGAGGAGCAACCTGTGCGGTAGTAGGGCCAGCCCCCAATGGAAATAATAATATTGATGACATCTCTTCATCAACTATTCAAGTAGTAGCCGGTTGCAACCTTGGCGTATCTGCAACAGCTGGCGCTATATTATGCAATGGCGGTAGTACAACCATTACAGCGACTGCTACCAATGCTACAGGTGCTTTGGAGTACAGTATTGTAAGAAATAGTATACAATCTCCGTTTCAAAACAATAATGTTTTTCCAAATGAGATTGCAGGAACCTACTCCATAATAGCAAGAGAGGCTGCAAACCCTTCTATTTGTGTGGCTAACTCCAATGTCCTTAATATAGCAGAACTACCTGCTGTAGCAAGTCCTGTTGTTGCCATTGTTCAACCTACTTGTGGCTCTTCCAATGGTCAACTGTCAATAACTTCCCCTACAGTAGGTTTAAGTTTTAGTATTGATGGTAGTGCAGTATTTCAAACATATAACGGACCTATTACTATTAGCTCTGGCGCTCACAGCATAGTAGCCAAAAATAATAACGACTGCTTATCTGCTGTTACAAACTTTACAGTAAACCCTCAACCGGTTTCTCCGCAAGCACCTGACATTGGAACTGTAACACAACCTGACTGTGTTGTCTCTAATGGTTCAATTCAATTAACTAATTTACCTACTGGTAACTGGACAATCAATCCAGGCAACATTACTGGAAACACCAATACTACGACTGTTACTAATTTAATAGCTGGCACTTATACTTTTATCGTTACAAATCAATTTAATTGTAATTCTACTGCTTCTAATGCTGTAAACATTATTGCTGTTATAGGAGCACCGGCGACACCCACTTTAACAACTGTACAACCTACCTGCACAATAGGAACTGGCTCAGCAACAATTTCTTCAACTACAGCTGGTTTAGAATTTAGCCTTGATGGTAGCGCTTTCAGTTCTTATCCTTTAGTTGGCTATACAAATATTACCCCAGGTGTTCATACGATAATTGCTAGAAACGTGAGTGGTTGTTTATCGCCATTGTCAACCTTTGTAATTGACCAACAGCCTACTTCTCCTACTGCTGCCATAGTAAATGTTACGCAGCCTACTTGTACTACAAGCACCGGAAAAATTGAAATAACATCTACCACTACTGGATTAACTTTTAGTTTGGATGCTGGGCCATTTACAACTTATCCTCCATTAGGTTACATCGTGGCAGCTGGTATACATAACATTGCAGTTCAAAACGGCAACGGCTGTACCCCAACTATTACAAACAATATTGTAGTAAACCCCCAACCTGCTACGCCAACCGTAAGCGTGAGTAACACGACAATTACTTGTTTTGGTAGCTTTAGTACTATTACTTGCACAGGAAATACAGGAGTTGCTCCTTACCAATATAGTTTAAATGGTGGTCCATATCAGTCATCAAATACATTTACGGTTCCTGCGGGTACTTATATAATATCTGTTAGAGATGCTAATGGTTGTATTGGAAATTCTAACAGTATTTCCATCACACAACCCAATCAAATAACAGGCACTATCACAGCCGGCACTATAAACTGCAACGCTGGCAGCACCACAATTACAGTGACGGCAACAGGTGGATTTGGTGCTTATGAATATAGCTTAAACGGCGGTACCTATCAGCCAATTAATAACTTTACAGTAGTTGCAGGCACTTACTCAGCTACGGTAAGATTGGTATCAAATATTACTTGTAGTACTAGCACTAACAATTTTAATGTAACTCAACCAGCATTATTTAAATCTGCAGCTTCCTTTTTAGCTATCAATGAATGTGGAGGAAAAACTAATGTTAGTATCACTGCTGTAGGAGGAACAATGCCTTACACAGGTACTGGCACATTTAGCAGGGGTCCTGGCACATATAATTTTTTAGTTACAGATTCTAAGGGCTGCACATCTAGCTCGGAAGTGACTATACTTCCACCCGGCTGTGTAGATATCGAAGTATTTCCAAATCCAGCAAAAAATATAATTACCATTAACCATTCAAAAGCAGAAACTGGCGCAAGTCTACAAATCTTTACAATGAATGGAGCGATGGTTTTTAGCAAGACAGTTCAGCAAGGTTCCTTTATTTCAAATATTGACATAGCAAGGTTAGCTAGTGCAACTTATATCTTACGATATGTTAATGGAAAAGATAGCAAAGAAATAAAATTTGTGAAAACGCAATAGTAGGAAAAAGGTAATTCCAAGTACAGTATTATTTAAATCAAATTAATTAAACATAATAACTAAACCAATGAGACATATTAAATTACTAGTACCTATTTTTATCGTCAGCTTATTGATGACGAAAAATGTAATAGCACAACAAGCTAACGCAACGATGGCAGTACTTCCAGCAAATTCTGGGCAAGTACCAGTAAATGAGATTTTGAGCCTAGAAATTACTGTAGGAAATACAGGACCTGATGGATATGGAGTAGGAAGACTTAGGCCGACAGTAACAGTGCCTGGAAGCGTAACTTTTCTTGCTACAGGACTGCAAGATGGTCTTCCTAGCGGATGGACTATTTTGACTAACACTGGTTCACAAATTCGTTTTTGTAACAGTTCAGATCCACTTGGTTCTACTCAATCACGCACTATTTTCTTAAAGGTGC
>JBBRHK010000082.1:0-9442 GCA_038222815.1 Chitinophagales bacterium | reverse complement strand
AAAGCTACAAGCCGATATTGGAAGAAGAATACAACCAAAGGCTAAGAGACAACGCAATTAAAAGAATGAAGAAAACAATGGATAGGCTAGGAATAGGCACTAATGAACTCATAATGCAAGGTGGTTAGATGGAATAGAAGCGACATTACTGACGAGGAACGAGGAGGTAATACAGCGGATAGCGGGAAGACGATGCTGATAAATGATTAGATGTTGACGCTCCTATTTTTTATCTTTATACAAATAACAAAATAAAAATGGTAGAAGTAGGAAAATATAATGAGTTGGAGGTATTAAGATTTGTGGATTTTGGTCTGTACGTAGATGATGGCGGCGAAGGCATTTTGGTACCGAAAAGGTATGTGCACGATGATACGGAAATAGGCCAAAAGCTTCGGCTATTTGTGTACTATGATGGGGAGGAAAGGCTTATTGCCACTACAGAAAAGCCTGCAGGAGAAGTGGGTGACATTGTAAAGTTGAAAGTATAAGATGTAACGCCTCACGGTGCATTCTTAGATTGGGGTGTGATGAAGGATTTGTTTGTTCCTAAAAGTCAGCAGCTAGATACTATGCGGCCACAGGGAGAATATCTTGTAAAAATATACATAGATGCGCAAACGGGGCGACTTGCAGCAACAGAAAGAATAGAGCAAGATTTACAAAATGATGACTTGACGGTTGCGGAGATGGATGCGGTGAAATTAACGGTATTGCGCAGGTCAGACATTGGTTACGTTGTAATAATAAATGATCAACATACTGGTGTTTTACATCACAATGAAATATATAGAACGATTGCTGTCGGCGATAAATTTGACGGTTTTATCAAAAAGATATATGAGCCTGATGAGGATAATAAAAGATGCAGAATAGATGTAGTGGCTGGAAAGATGGGCTATGACAGAGTGGAAGATGAGGCTAGTAAAATTTTGCGTCTGCTTCAAGAAAATAAAGGCCGATTAAATTTTCACGATAAATCCGCACCGGAAGATGTGTATGCATTTTTTGGGATGAGTAAAAAAACATTTAAGATGACTCTGGGCAAATTGTATCGGGAGAAGAAAATCGTCTTGGAAAAAGAAAGTTTTTCTTTGCTCTAGGAAAACTAGTCAGAAAAATTACCTGACTTCGATAGAAAAGAGAACTAGAAAACAAAAGTTATATAAAATAAAGTTTCTTCTACTTCAAGAAGTACCTAATATTAGGTATTGTACAGAATAGAAAACATAGCGACATTTACAAAACAATAAGATATGTTGTTTTATGGGGGTGAAACAACAAATTGTTTCTTTAAAATTAATTAGCCTCAGCAATTGCTGAGGCTAATTTTATTTAGGACTAATTCTATAATAATTATCTACCCATCCAGCCGCCATCTACAGTGAGGATGGTACCATTTACATAATCTGAAGCGGGTGAAGAAAGGAACACAAATGCACCTGCCATATCTTGTGCTGTACCCCAACGATTGGCCGGAATTCTTGATAATATAGCTGCGCTTCTTTCCGCATCTTCTCTTAGGGCAGTGGTATTATCTGTAGCAATATAACCTGGAGCTACTCCATTTACATTAATATTTGACCCTGCCCATTCATTAGCAAATGCCTTAAGCAAAGAAGAGATTGCACCTTTACTAGCAGCATATCCTGGCACATTTACACCGCCTTGAAAACTTAATAAGGAGCAAGTGAAAATCACTTTGCCAGATTTCTGAGCAAGCATTTTCTTACCTATTTCTCTAGTAAGAATAAATTGTGAATTGAGATTAATATTTATGATCGTATCCCAAAACTCATCTGGATGCTCAGCTGCGGGCTTGCGCATTATGTGTCCAGCGTTATTAATTAAAATATCTATGCGATCGTGGTTTGCATCTATTTGCTCTATGAAAGAATACAATGATTTTCTATCAGAGAAATCTGATTGGTAACCAGTATATTTTCTTCCTGCTGCTTGTACAGCTAGCTCTACATCGCAGCCAGGTTGGTATGCTGTATTATTTACACCTATAATGTCTGCGCCACTATTAGCAAGCTCTGTAGCTATTGCTAACCCTATGCCACGACTACATCCTGTAACGAGAGCAATTTTATTGTCTGTTCTAAAATTAATCATAACGAAAGATTATTTTAATGTTTTAATATCAACGAAATCCATATCTGTAAAAGAATAATTCTCGCCGGCCATTGCCCATATAAAAGAGTAGGCAGCTGTAGCTACGCCGCTATGTATACTCCAAGATGGCGATACAATCCCTTGCTCATTGTTTAAAAACAAATGCCTTGTTTCGTGTGGCTCACCCATAAAATGAATAACTCTTTGACTCTCTGGAAGATCAAAATAAAAGTATGCTTCCATTCTTCTGTCGTGCAAGTGCGGGGGCATTGTGTTCCAAATACTACCTTGCTTAAAATGAGTAACGCCTAGCATCAACTGGCAACTTTGCAAACCATCTGCGTGAATATATTTATTAATAGTACGATGATTTACGGTCTCTCCGCTTCCCATCTCAGCTGGTGTAGCATCAGAAGCTTTCATAAGCTTAGTAGGATATTCTTTGTGTGCACCACAAGAAAATAATATAAATTTTGCCTGCCCAGAAGTGCCATTCTGAAATGATACTTTCTTCTTACCCATACCAACATAAAGGCAATCTGTTTTGTCTAACTCAAACGACTCTCCATCTACAGTTACTGTTCCTGTATCTCCAATATTTACAACGCCTAGCTCTCTCCTATCTAGAAAATTGTCTGTCTTAAGCGCATCATAAGTAGGAAGCTCTACTACTTTACTAGCAGGCATTGCAGCACCTACTACCATACGGTCGTAGTGAGTATAAACGCAATTTACTTCGTCTGCAGCTAGCAGATTTTCTAACAGAAACTTTTCTCTGATAGCCGCTGTATCATATTTTACAAAATCTTGTGGGTGTACTTGATGAATGATTTTCATTTTTGGTGATTATTTTCTATTGATTAATGATTAGTGAAGATTAATTTTGAATTACGAATTGATTCGTTTTAATTTCTCCTGAATTTTTCAGGGTGTTTTTACCTGATGAATGGACCGCCTGCACCTTATCCTTGTATTCTATGACAATACCTCCAGTATTTACATTTTTAAAATTGTTTGACTGTATTACTGATTTCTGTACTCCGTAAAAGTCAATAGTAGGCTTTGCGGAAGTAACATTCTTAAATTCATTATTTAAAATAGTTACCATAGGTCCCATTGTACTTTCGTCGTTACCAGTACGAGAGAGACTCATTAGCTGCCCAGTATGATTTTTAAAAGTATTCTTCTCTAACGTGAGTGTTTCTACATTGTAATATCCTTTAGCATCATCCTCCTTATCCAATACAATGAAATTTCCTTTTGTATTTTTAAAAGTAGACCGTGTTATTGAGATTTTATCTGCGTAGGCTGTCTTCTCTAAAACTATAAAAGAAGCAAAATCCATATTTTCAAACTCACTGTTCATAACAGAGATACTTAGATGACTATTGGCACCGCCCTTGCCATTCGCTTTTATAAAAGATTTCTCTCCTAGTGATACGTTTTTGAAACTTGCTTTCAGAAAAGACAATCTTGACTGTGGATTCATTTGAAACAAAGCATCTCTGCCCGAATAATTTAAATGAACGTCTTTGTTATCTGTGGTAAAACTAGTGGAAGACAAAATATTTAACGGCTCTGTAAAATTATATTGCTTTGCTGTAAGCCAAATAGATGATGGCTTTGCGGCAGCTAATGCTGCATATACTTCTACTTCTGTAGCACATTTAGTTCTTGTCAAACCTAAATAATCAGTCTCCGTTTTATGCTGATATAACATTGCTTTTAATGTTTCGCCTCCTTCTATCATCTTTTCATACGCATCATACCTAGTACTTCCTACAGTAGTAGAAAGCTTTGTGCTCATCATCTTTGTAGCTCTACCCTGCATATTCTGAGGAACATCTGTTACATCAAAAAGCTGATTGGTAATTGGTATAGTAAAATACTTTGCTCGCTTTAAATAAATGTCTGAATGGTTCATTGACTTACCCAATGAGTCCGTGTAAAAAGGAGAAGAAACATTACTTCTAAGAAAGACAGTTGCTGTCGATGACTTCACATAGGACAAAGTTCTATTTGTGTTAGAATAAAAAAGATTGTTAAACATTTGCACGTTAGAAGGCGCTACAGAACGCTCTTCGTCGGCACCTTCACCAATACTTATCGTAGCACAATTAAAATAAGTATTATTGGCTACAAGTGCATTTTTTACTGGTAAATATCTGTTTGGCGGAGAATTAAAAACGCCATTCATTATTGCTAAAGGAGATCTAAAAACAGTTCCCACGCATTCGTAGAAAAAATTATTGACAACGATATTGTCTTCATTAATTATTCTTACACCGCCGGTTCCGGCTTTACCATTTCCTAAGAAAACATTAGACTCTACTAGATTACCATTACCGTGTCTTAAAACC
This sequence comes from Chitinophagales bacterium, assembly GCA_038222815.1. Taxonomy (GTDB): domain Bacteria; phylum Bacteroidota; class Bacteroidia; order Chitinophagales; family Chitinophagaceae; genus Ferruginibacter. The sequence continues at coordinate 4,964 of JBBRHK010000082.1, read as the reverse complement.
ACTGAGCCTTGGCACTCCTTAAAGACATTATTACGCACCTTATTTTCGCAAGATTTTATTGAAATAATTTCAGTTTCACCACTGCATTGGTCAAAATAATTATCGTGAATATCTGTATTGCTATTGTAAGTACAATGTTGAGAAACACCAACCCTTATCATTTCTCCTCCGTTACTTCCTAATGGTTTACGCAATCCAAAATAATTACTATCTATCGAGTGAAAGCTATTTCTGCTGCGCTCATCGTCCATTAGTACAGCTATTAGAACGCCAATATTAGTCTTATCTACGAATGCACAATGATCTAATCTATTTCTCTGACCAGAAATAGTTACCCAATGGTTTTCATTCATCCTATCTGTATTATTAAAAGAAACAATTTTGCAATTTGTAATTCTACTATCATTAGCTACGTCGTCTCCGTTAGAGAATGACCATACGTGCGATTTTGCAGCATATCCATTTTCAAAAACAAGATTACTTACTATTACAAAATTGCCAGATATTTTCAGATTGCTTGCACCAGAGATAATGGTGCTCCCGTAGGCTTCTCCTTTCACGTTTATAGGCAATTGCTTTGTTCCATTACAAGTAATTTTTATTTGTACATTATTCCAGATCCCTTGTTTTATTATAATAACATCACCAGGCAACGCCTTTTTATTGGCATTATTTAACTCAGATTCATTAGCCACAATATATTCTGCTGCAAAAGCAGATACAGAAATTATACATAAGATAGCAAAGGCAATAAGTTTTTTCATTTTACTTTTTTATTCATCACTCAATTAAATATTATTGTTACGAAGCGAAGATGCACGTGGCACCAACTTTGGCTTAATAACTACTTTTACTTCACTCATATCATCGTCAGTTTGCAACATTTCTATAAATAGCTTTGCAGCAGCTCTACCTATATCGGTAGCAAACATTTCTACACTTGATATTGCAGGAGTTACAAGATTAGTAACGGGCTCATTGTTAAAGCCTACCAAACCTATATCTTGAGGCATTCGCAACCCCTTTTCTTTAATAGCTAGCATAGCGCCAATGGCCATTCTATCGCTTATTGTAAATATTGCATCGGGCCTTTTTTTCATTGCTAACAATTCCTTAGTAGCCTCGTAGGCATAGTCTTGATTAAAGTCACAATGAATGATTAAATCCTTATCAATTCTTATTTTATTTTGCTTCAACACTTGCATATAGCCAGCCATTCTTTCGTTACTTATTTCTAAATTTTCTGGTCCTGCAAGAATTGCAATTCGTTTATAACCCTGTTGTAGCAAATGCTTAGTAGCAAGCATTCCACCTTCCTTATTATCTGTACCCACTTTGGGTGCTTTAATTCCTTCCACAATTCTATCAAACATCACCAATGGAATTTTCTTGGACTGCATCTTTTTTATATGCTCAAAAAATTTCGTTTCGCTACTTACAGAATATATCATCCCATCTACTAGGCTTTCTTGAAGCCTCTTAGTATTTACAATCTCTCGCCCAAAGCTTTCATCGCTCTGACACACCATAACTGTATATCCTGCTTCGGATGCCACCTCATCAATCCCTGCTACCATCTTTGCTAAAACATAATCAAGATTAGGCGTAATTACTCCGATACAAAAAGTGTGTTTATTCTGTAAACTCAATGCAAGCCTATTAGGTTGATAACCTAATTCTTCAGCCAATTGCTTTACGGCAGTTCTAGTTTCTTCCTTCACATCTACAGCATCTCTTAGTGCCCTACTTACCGTGGAGGTAGATAGATGCAAGGCAATTGCAATATCTTTAATTGTAGTTTGTCGTTCCATACAGCGCTATAAAAGTAAAGGATGTTTTTATGTAAACATAAGAATTTTCCGGTTGCGTTGCCGGCAACGCTCTCGGAAGATATTTTATAATAACATCTAATACTTCTCAATTTTTATTAAATACTATTTAAAGTAATGGTACAAAATATAGACAACAATCATTACTCTTAAAGTTAATAAAAATTTAATATCCCTATACCTTTCCACTAGATTGTATTGCCGAATGTCCTTTCCCTCCCAAAAAACCAAAGCATTTAAATGCTTAAAATAGTGTCCTACAATCGTAATTTAATAACCAAATAACGAAAAAAACGTATGGGTATTCTAGATAATAAAGTAGCAATAGTAACTGGTGGGGCAAGAGATATAGGAAGAGCAGTATCAATAAGACTTGCTGCGGAAGGTGCAAAGGTTTGCATTAATTATTTCAACAATAAAGAGCAAGCTCAAGAAACACTTAGTATGATAGAAGAAGCTGGCGGAAATGCTATGCTAGTACAAGGAGATATGACTAAGGCAGAAGATATTACTACCCTGATATCAGAGTGCAACAAATCTTACGGCGGACAAGTAGATATCCTTGTCAATGTAGCAGGCGGATTGGTAGGCCGTAAAAAAATAAACGAAATAGATTTAAATTTCTGGAACACAGTGATGACTCTTAATGCTACTACTGTAATGATGGTAACGCAAGCTGTTTTGCCATTTTTGAAAAAAGGGGGATCGATTGTAAACTTTGCAAGCCAAGCTGCTAAAGATGGTGGTGGCGGTGGTGCAATTGCCTATTCTGCATCAAAAGGAGCCGTTCTTACAATGTCTAAGGGGATGGCCAAAGAGCTAGGGCCACAAGGCATTAGAGTAAATGCGCTTTGCCCAGGAATGATAGATACTGATTTCCATAACATTTTTACAGCAGATGAAATTAGGGTAAAAGTTGCTGCAGCTACTCCTCTAGGAAGACAAGGACATTCTGCAGAAGTTGCAGACTTAGTGCTTTACCTTGCCAGTGATAATTCTTCTTTTATTACTGGTGCCAGCATCGATATTAATGGAGGACATTTCATCGCTTAATTAAATTATATAGTAGCCAAACGCCATTATGAAATATATACTTGCCATATTTTTTTCGTTTTCTTTTTTGTTCTGCCTTTCGCAAAAGCATCCTGCTACTTTTATAAATAGTGCTGAGATAAAAGGAATAAAAAAAGGATTAAACAACAATTCTCTCTTTAAAAAATCTTATCAAGAAATAAAAAATGATGTAGATGCTTGGATGGCAAAAGGCTTGGACGTACCTGTACCAAAGGATGCAGCAGGTGGATATACTCACGAAAAACATAAAGAGAATTATAATCAAATGTTTTATGCAGGGTTGATATATAATATTACAGGGGAGAAAAAATACTTTGATGTTGTAAGGACTGCTTTTCTTAAATATGCTGCATTAAATCCAACCCTAAAAAATCATCCTGAAGCAACAAGTTCGTCTCCCGGAAGAATTTTTTGGCAGGCGCTAAATGATGCTAACTGGCTGGTATATGCAGGAATGGCCTATGATATGATTGCAAAAGATTTATCAGTAGCAGAAAAGAAAACAATTGCAGACGGTGCTTTTAAACCTTTAGTAGATTATTTTCTTGGAGAAAGAAAAGATTGGTTTAATCTAATACACAACCACGCTGTGTGGGCTTGTGCAGGTGTGGGTATAGTAGGCATTGCTACAGATAACGAAAAATATGTAAAAGCTGCTTTGTATGGCTTTGATGCTCCACAAAGAGCAGGATTCCTTGCGCATATGGATTTACTTTTTTCCCCAGATGGCTATTACAACGAAGGGCCGTACTATACAAGATATGCGGTTTTACCATTTTATTTATTTGCTGCTTCGCTAGACCACGCTAAGCCAGAAATGAAAATTTTTGAACACAGAAATTCAATTTTACAAAAAGCATTGAATGGTGCGTTGGAGCAAACCAATCTTGATGGAGCTTTTTACAGTTATAATGATGCACTAAAAGAAAAAACATACACCTCTAATGAAATTGTTGTGGCTTTGGGAATAGCAAGGCAAGCCTATGGAGAAAATGCTTCTTATTTGCCTATTGCAAAGGCACAAGAAAGAGTGGTGCTTAATAACGGCGGGTTATTATTAGCAAAAGAATTACAGAGTAAAAAAGAATGGAATAAATTTTACCCTTACAAGTCAGTAGAGTTTAAGGATGGTGCAAATGGAGATAAAGGCGGTGTAACAATTGTAAGAAACGGAAAGGATAAGAATTTAAGTTCTCTTATTTTCAAATACAGTTCCCACGGTCTTTCTCATGGTCACTATGACAAGCTCAATATAAATTTGTATGATGGAGGAAGTGAAATTTTACAAGATTATGGTGCAGCAAGGTTTATAGGTATTGAGCAAAAATATGGTGGTAGATATTTACCTGAAACTAGAACCTATGCTCAACAAACCATCGCACACAATACGATAACTGTTGATGAGAAAAGTCACTTCAATGGCGTAGAAGATGAAAGTGAAAAATATGCTCCTACAAAAATATTTAGCTCTGTAGGAAATAATGCAGTGCAAGTTGTATCGTCTTTAGATACCAATGCTTACAAGGATGTAAGGATGCAAAGAAGTATTTATTCTATTATGTTACCAGATGCCCAAAAGCCTTTGTACGTAGACATCTTTAAATTACTTTCAAGTACGTATCATAAATATGATTTGCCATTTAATTATATAGGCACGGTAATAGAGACCAATTTTAAGTACCAAGCATTTACGAAGAAACAAGAGACACTTGGAATAAAAAATGGCTATCAATTTTTATGGAATGAGGCAGAAGCACGATTAGGTGATACAATGACCCAATTCACTTTTCTAAATAACAATAAATTCTATACTATTTCAACCATTTGCGGAGATACTTCTAAAAGGAATTTTACAAGAGTGGGTGCCAATGACCCCAATTTTAATTTGCGTCCTCAGACTTCTTATATTATTTCTGCAGATGGAAAGAATAAGACGTTTATAAATATTATTGAATTACACGGAAATCATAGTACAGTAAATGAAGTCGCAAGTGCTGCCTACTCATCAGTTACAAAAGTAGAGCTGATATTCGATACAGAAGAATACAGTGCAGTAGAAAC
>JBBRHK010000081.1:0-9483 GCA_038222815.1 Chitinophagales bacterium | reverse complement strand
GGTGTCCAAGCTATTAAAGATGGCTAGAAAAGACAAGTATGATGGCTATCAAGATATTTTATTGTACTCTGCCGGCGAGCTGAGTTTACGACGACCAGATACCGTGAATGCACTTGGGCTCTATGCTAAATCTGTAACTTTTGATGCCAAGAATGAAGGCTTTAGAAATAATGCTTTTCTAAAACTAGCAGATATTAGTTACGCACAAAGAGCCTACAAAGCAGCCCATTCTTATTATGATAGCCTTGACTTTAAGCCGGATGAAATTGCTTTGCTGGACGAGGATTATACAGAGAGAAAAGAAATTTTGGGAAGAATGGTGGTCAATCTCGATGTGATAGAAAAGGAAGATAGTGTACAGCGAATAGCTGCAATGCCAGCTGCAGAAAGAGATGCGCTTATTAAAAAAATGGTGAAGAAGTATAGAAAGGAAAATGGATTGAAAGAAGAGGAATCTGCTTTTGCAGGTGGTGGCAATATTTTACCAAATAAGCCTGGTGCAGAGCCTATCGATTTATTTGCATCTTCTTCGAAAGGGGAATGGTATTTTTATAATAGTGGACTTAAAGGGAAAGGCTTTTCAGATTTTAAATCTAAATGGGGAAAGAGAGAAAATACCGATAATTGGAGGCGAAAAGCAGCCAATATTGGGGGCTTTGCTGGCAATAATCCTGGTGTAGGAATGGATGACCCTAGCAACCCAACTAAAGAAGGTACTAAACCAACAGAATCATCTTCAGCTGTATTGCCTTATTCCTACGACGCTCTTATGGCTGATGTTCCGCTTACGCCAGAGGCATTAGAGTTTAGCAACACAAAAATTAGAGAGAATATGCTGGCGCTAGGTTTCATTTTTCAGAATGAATTGGAAGATTATCCTCAAGCGATTGCCACATTTGAAGAATACCTAAAAAGATTTCCTTTCGCTTTAGCGTTAGAGAAAGTGTACTTTGGCTTGTACTTTTCGTATAATAAAATAGGCGATATTGCTAAGGCAAATTATTACAAGAGTTTGCTAGCGTCTAAGTTCTCTGGAACTAAAGAAAGTAACCTTGCTAATAATCCAGAAATAGTAAAAGCTGGTGATAAAAATGAGGTAGTCACAAAGCGATATGCTGACATCTACAATATGTTTTTGGAAGGCAACTTCGCAGGTGCGTTAGCTGCTAAAGAACAGGAAGATAAGCAATATGGCACAAGCTATTGGTCGCCTCAATTGCTCTACATAGAGTCAGTGTACTACATTAAAGAACGCCAAGACAGTCTGGCTATTACCACTTTGAGTAAGCTAGAGACGCTATATCCTGGTACTGAGCTTGCTGCCAAGGCTAAGACGTTAAAAGAGGTATTAGGCAGAAGAGCATCTATAGAGAAATATCTTACAGATTTAGAAGTTACCAGAGCTGAAGAAGACAAATTAATTATGCCATCTACTTCATCTGCTCCTGCTCCTCCTACAACCAAAGTAAAACCTACTACTGCAGTGCCTGTAGTTACAGCTGCGCCTACAGTAAAGCCTACGCCAGCGCCTACGGCGCCTATTGTGCCTATTGTTTCTGGATATCAGCTAGATGAAAATGATGCTCATTATGTAATTGCAGTACTTAATAAAGTAGATCCTGTATATGTAACAGAAGCAAGAACGGCCTTAATACGGTATAATAATGAAGGCTTTTACACCAAGTCGCTTGTAATAAATAAAGATGTATTAGATGATCAAAACTCGATGCTAGTAATCAATAAATTTGATGATGCCGATGCAGCGATTGCCTATTTTAATAAAGTAAAAATTGCGGCTCCAAGGGAAATGCCTTGGCTTCCAGCTAATAAGTATAGCTTTTATATTATATCAGACAAAAACTTCTCTGTATTAAAAGAGAAAAAAGATTTACTGATATATAAGGCGTTGCTAAATTCTAAGTACAACAATATTTTCTAAATACCTAAGTTTTCCAGTATATGACTCGTGCCGTAAAAATTTTGTGGAGATTTTTCTTCTTTGGCCTATTAGCAGTGGTAGCAATTTTTGTTTTCGCTACCTATGGGCTTTTTGGTAAGATGCCATCCTTAGAAGATTTAGAAAATCCCGAAGCTGACCTTGCCAGTGAGATTGTAAGTGCAGATGGCGTGCCTATGGGAAAATACTACGCAGAGAATAGAAGCGAAGTAAAATACGATGAAATATCAGACAATGTAATAAAGGCCTTGGTAGCCACAGAAGATGAGCGTTTTTACGATCATAGTGGTATAGATGCAAAGGCAGTTGCGAGGGTAGCTATAAAGCTAGGAACGGATGGCGGTGGTAGTCCTATTACACAGCAGCTCGCAAAAATGATTTTGAAGCAAGGCGGTGGCAATATCTTTACTCGTGGCTTAGAAAAAGTAAAAGAGTGGATAATTGCTGTGAAGCTAGAGAGAAATTTTACTAAGGAGGAAATCCTTACCCTTTATCTTAATAGAGCACCTTGGGTAAATGTATATGGTATTAGAAATGCAAGCCTTACGTATTTTCAAAAAGAGCCATCAAGGTTAAAATTGGAAGAAGCAGCTTTACTAGTAGGGATGCTAAAAGGCTCCTCCGTATATAATCCAATCAATAATCCTCAGCGTGCTTTGGCCAGAAGGAATACAGTGATAGAGAGAATGGTAGCTACTAAGCAACATTACCTCACGCCAGAAGAGGGTGAAGCATTAAAGGCCAAACCAATGGTGCTTAATTACAGAAAGATAGATGAAGAAGTAGGTATAGCACCTTATTATCGTAGAAGTTTGGCCGATCAGATAAAGAAATGGTGCGTAAACAATACGAATCCTCGTACTAATGCGCCTTATGATTTGTATAGAGATGGACTTAAAATTTACACAACCATTGACAGTAGGATGCAGGCCATAGCAGAAGCTGCTACAGAAGAACATCTACCAGTGTTACAAAGAAAACTAGATGCTTCTTTAAAAGGTAAAGACGCTAGGTTATGGAAAGGCAGAGAGAGTACTTTGAATAGAGCGGTAAAATACTCTGAGCGATATAAGGCGATGAAAGATGCTGAAGTTCCTGAAGAGCAAATTTTAAAATCTTTTGAGATACCAGTGAAGATGAAAGTGTTCAGTTGGAAAGGAGGTAAAGACCATTCGATAGATACTGTCATGACTCCAATGGATTCAATAAAGTACCAGAAGAAAATATTGCAGACTTCATTTGTATGTATTGATCCAAAATCTGGAGAAGTAAAGGCGTATGTAGGCGGGCCAGACTACAATTGGTTTAAGTATGACAATGCCTCAGCATTAAGACAAGTAGGATCTACTATTAAGCCCTTACTATATACGCTAGCAGTAACAGATGCTGGTTACGGACCTGAGACGCCTATCAGCGGTGGAGCACTAACGCTAAACGGGAAAACCATTACCGGTGGTGGTGGGCCAATGGCAGTTTGCTTGGCAAAGTCTTTAAATAGTGCCGCTTGGCATCTTATTGCTATTATAGGTGCAAAACGCTTAAAAGAATTTGCAGAAGTTTGTGGAGTTACTGCCCAAATGTCTAGTTTTCCTTCATTAGCACTAGGTGCGGTGGAGATACCAATGCTACAAATGTTGCAAGCATATACGATGTTTCCGAATAAAGGATACAACACTCCCCTTATATATATGACAAGGATAGAGGATAAAAATGGCAATCTTATTTACGAGTTTCCGCTGGCGCAAGGCAAGCAAGTAATTGCAGAGAGAGATGCCTATACAATGGTGAAAATGATGCAGGGCGTTATACAATTTGGTACAGCAAGAAGGGTAAATGCCTACAATATACCGGTAGAAAAAGCAGGAAAGACGGGTACGACAAATGATAATACGGATGGTTGGTTTATAGGCTACACGCCAGAGCTTTTAGCAGGTTCTTGGGTAGGCTGCTCTGATCCATTTATACCAATATATGCAAATAATGCTGGTGGTGCGGAGATGAGTTCACCACGCTGGGGTCGTTTTATGGAGAAAGTATATGCTGATAAGAAATTGAATTATGGCACTCAAAAAGAATTTGATGTTCCATTGGAAATGAAATCTGATCCTATCAGTGCAGATCCAGAATATTTAATAAGAATTGATAGAAACTCGGGCGTTGGAGAAGATTTTGATTCTGGTGCGAATGCCGATGATTATTTTGGTACAGACGGTGCTGATGATGGTTTTAGTTCGGATACTGCCATTGATATGGGTGATTATATTGATAAAACAGAACCTAATAAAGGCACAGATAAAAAGGGAAAAGAACCTACCACTGAGCCTAAAGCTACGATGCCTGCCGGCGACAAGAAACCCGTTGTAGATGACAAAAATAAACCGAAACCAAAGCCAACTGATGTGAAGCCTGCTCCTAAAAAGGTAACGAAGCCAAAAGAAGATGACAGTGATTATAGAAGAAGATAATAGGTAGAGTTTACCATTTATCGTCTAGTAAATGCAATTGGAAATATCCGTTTTGAATGGAATCTTCAGTTGCATTTTCATTTGCAGCTGTAATTGAAATCCGACTCTTGCGACTCTGACGCTCCACATATTCTGGGATAGAAAAAATATCATCTAAGTCGATGGCAAATTTATCATCGATATGCGGAAAGATATGTGTGTTAAAAAAGGAAGCCTGGTTGGCCAGTTTTTTTGCCTTTACCATATTCTCCGCTACTAGCAATACTTTAAAATGGCGTTCTTCAAATTCCTGCGCTTTATATCCTCCTAGATTTACAAAAAATAAATCGCCAGTTTTTTCTACAGCATTTTCACCACTTATAATTTCTATGCTACTGTCGCCCACTTTTGTCACTCGCCTCCAAGCATCTATGTGTATGTCGCCCTTCGCTTCTGGCCATATATGATTGATATTTTTGGCAGCAGCAATTAGATTTTCGCCGACTGCAAAATAAATATCGTGCTGCTCCGTAAGTCGCCCTTCTGGCTTGCAGCCCAATAACATCATATATAAATACTCTTTTTGACCCATTGTAATAAATTTAGATATTCAAAACTAGGCTTCGAAGGTTGAATAAAATAGAAAAGGGTAAGATTCTTTATTTTTTACCACAATTTATTTTTTTTAACACGGAGAACACGGAGGGGAAGAATGCTGTTTTCAAGCTTTTGCTTTTTACTTTGTGTTCCCCGTGTTTTAGATACACGGGGAGCACGGTGTTAAAGCAAGCAATTAAAGTCTCTAACTATCCCTCCGTGTTTCCGCCGCGGCGGATGTTAAAATCCTCTGTCTCCATCTGCAGCTGCGGCAACCCAAAATCCAATATTGACCATCAATCCAAAAATAATATCAGACATTTTACGTTATTTACTCGTAACGGATAAATAACTTGTTGTTTTACTATATAATTTTATCTTTACGACAATTAAATCAAAATCCAACTATTACTACTTGTAGTAACTAATTAAGTAAATATGAAAATTTTTCAGATTTTTGGTAAACGCTTTCTAGTAATTGCAGCTGTCTTTTTATTAAGCACATTCTCAACCCTGCAGGCTCAGCCAGATCCTGAGTGTGATCCTGCCTTACCAATTTGTCCTATAGATGACTACTATTTTGTATTTTTAGCTGCCGTAATTGTTTTTGCTGCATACAAGGCCTATAAGCGACAACAGGCGTTGCTAAATGTTGCATAATCTTATTGTAAAGTCTATTTAGTTTTTAGGTTTTATGTAATAGCAACATTTAATACACTAATATTCCATAAGTTGAACAAACCAAACCAAAACCAATCCAATCTTTCACTTGCAGCTATTGCTCAGCAATTAGTATATACTCAGGACTTGTTTTACCAAAAGCTACTGTTAGGAATGTTTTTTGTTATTGTTTCACTGAGCTCTTGCGTCACGTCCAAGCTGCCTGCCAATCAAGAATATTTTCAAGATTTAAAAAGGGATACTATCCTTACGAATATCGCTTCTAAGCAATACGAAAATAAAATTAGCATTGGTGATAAGCTAATGATTCAAGCCACTAGCCTCAATACGATAGAGGATAATATAATTAATCAAGGTGGTACAGAAGATGGGGGCAAGGCTTTCTTAGTAAAACCCAACGGTACTATTTTGTTACATAGGCTTGGGGAAGTTCCAGTAGTAGGACTTACTAGAAATGAACTCTCCTTGAAATTGCAGAAAGATTTGAGCGGCTACATGAAAGATTTGATTGTATCAGTAGCATTTTTAAATCATAAAATTACGGTGATGGGTGCAGTAGCTACGCCACAAGTTATAGCTATGAAAGAGGAACAAATGCCAGTCATAGATGCGCTTATTTTGAGTGGCGATGTGTCACTCCTTGGTAAGACTAACGATGTAGTAATTATAAGAGAACAAGGAAATACAAAGCAAGTAAAACACATTAACTTACAGCAGTCATCTATCCTACAATCAGAGTGGTACTACTTAAAGCCAAATGATATTGTATTTGTACCTAAAGATGATAGTCTTGTGAAGGAAGAAATGAAAAAGAAGAAAAGCGAAAATCTTAGAAATTCAGTTGCTTTTGTAGCATCAGGATTGTCGCTACTCATATTAATCCTTGATAGGGTAATTAAATAAATACGCAACCAACCAAACTAATGACGGAAGAAGAATTTTTTAATGAAAAGCCCAAGTCGAACATTGTGCAGATGGTGGTGAAGCGTTATTTCCCCTTCTGGCCAGTATATGTTTTTCTTACCCTCATAGGGCTAGCGGTAGCATTTGTATATCTCCGCTCACAGACGAGGGTGTATGTAGCCAAAGCCTCTGTTTTATTAAAAGATCCTAATAAAAGTGCCGATGCTAAAGTCCTAGAAGCACTTAATATTTTCGACGATAAAAAATCTGTAGATAACGAAATTCTGGTATTAAGAAGTTCCTCTATTATACAGCAAGTGGTAAAAGATCTTGACTTGTATGCTACGATGTTCAATCAAGGTAAGGTGCAGGTAGAAGAGTTGTACAAGGCTAACGCTCCCTTAATGTTTATAGCAGAGGATAAAGAAAACATTACTGGCGGAGGCAAATTTGATGTAGATATTAATTGGCAGAGAAATACGGCCAAGATTGGAAATAAGACAGTGGCATTTGGTAGCCGTTTCAATATTAATGATAGCTGGTACACGCTAAAGCCGAATGAAGAGTACAACAGGGAAGCAGAGGGTAAGCAATTTTTTGTAGTGTTCAATACGCCTGCAGGTGCCGCTGGCTCTATCATAGGCAGTCTAAGAGCGAATGCGATAAGCTATCAAAGTACTGTCCTTGATGTGACGATGGAAACCCCTGTTCCTGCTAAAGGAATGGATATCCTCAACAGATTATTCATAGTCTATAACAATGCTAGCATTTTTGATAAAAATCAAATGGCGGAGCAAACGCTGAAGTTTATAGATGACAGACTAGACAAGATTGTAGCGCAGCTAGATAGTGCAGAAGACAGAGTAGAAAGATATAGAAGTGCGAATCGCATTACAGATATAGAAATGCAGAGTGGCCAATACAGCGCTACTGTTGCGGAGCTAGAAACTAGAAAAGCACAGCTAGATGTGCAGATGGAAGTACTTAATGATGTACAGGCTTATGTAAGCAATAAGGGGAGTAAAAAAGTAATGGTGCCAGCACTAGGAATGATTGATGGCGGCTCTGTAGGCGGATTAATAGCAGAGTTGAATACTGCAAATTTTGAGTTGGATAACATAAGAGCTACAGCGGGCGAGCAAAGTGAGCAAGTAAAACTGGTACGAGATAAAGTAAGAACTTTGACATCTGCCATTAATGAAAACTTAGTAAATGTAAGGCGGAATTACAATACAGAAAGAGGGAATGTAGCAGCTAAACTTGCGTACAATAACGGGATGCTGCAGGCTGTGCCTATGAAGGAAAGAACCTTGCTAGAAATGAGCAGGCAGCAAACCATTAAGAATAATATTTATACCTTCTTCCTACAGAAAAAAGAAGAAACCGCATTAAGTGCTGCGGCCACATCCAATGATTTGCGGGTACTAGAAGCGGCTAGTTTTTACGGACCTATACGTCCTATACCAAAAAATTTCTACCTCGCTGGCTTAATAGGCGCCTTCTTTGCGTTCTTAGGTTATGTATTATTAATGGAGCAGTTAAGTAATAAAATATTGTTCCGCTCACAGATAGAAGATAGGGCCAAAGTGCCAGTGATAGGGGAGATAGTGCAGAATAAGTTGAAGAAAGTTATTGCTATTGGCGATGGTAATAGAACAGTGATTGCAGAACAGTTTAGAGCCTTGAGAACCAATCTTGGGTTCTTAGGCTTTAATGATCTCAATAAAGTAGCACTCGTAACTAGTAGTATATCTGGTGAAGGAAAAAGTTTTGTAGCGACTAACCTTGCCTTAAGTTTTACCCTTACTGGAAAATCTGTTGCGCTAGTGGAGTTAGATTTAAGAAAGCCAAAACTGAGCAAGTACTTGAATGTAGCGAGAGATCCAGGTATTAGTAATTATCTGGTAGGTAAAGCAACTATTGAAGAGATCATTAAAAAAACGAGCCACGAAAATTTATTTCTAGTAACAGCCGGCGTTATTCCGCCTAATCCTAGTGAGCTATTGGGTAGCCCAGAATTTGGCGTGCTGATAGATGAATTAAAAGCTCGATTCGATTATGTAGTTATTGATAGTGCGCCAGTAGGACCGGTGACAGATGCGGTGCTGGTAAATAAATACATTGACCATACGCTTTATGTGGTAAGACACGGCTATACGCCTATCAATTTGATGAACCTTATTGAGAATCTGAATAAGGAAAAGAAGTTCAATAAAATGAATATTGTCTTCAATGGTATAAAACCAAGAGGCTTCCATTTATTTAATTACTCTTTTGGTGGCTATGGTAATGGTTATGGTTACGGTTATGGTTACGGGTACACTTATGGTTATGGCTATGGTGGCAAAGGTGGCGGCGGATATTATGAAAGCGGAAAAAATCAACCGGGTTATAAAAATCTTTTTGGCTTTGTAGATATGGTAAAAAATATCTTTAAGAAAAAAACAGACTAAGGCGATTCATCGCCTTTTTTTATAAAATAGGGAGCATTTATTTTGTTATAAATGCCCAACAAAAATCTCTTCAGTGTTACAAATGGGTTGTGACTGAGGAGCAGCGAAGCTTTGCAAACTAGTGAACGAAATATGAACTGGTACGTTGTATACACCTTACCAAGATGGGAGAAGAAAGTCTCTAAACGCTTAGATGATAAGGGTTACAGCTACTATTGCCCGCTAGTAAAGCAACAGCGGAAATGGAGTGATAGAATGAAGGTTGTAGAAGAGCCATTATTTAAAGGCTATGTATTTGTGCAAATTTCTGAGGATAAAAAATGGGAGCTTAGGAATATTTCTGGCATCATTAATTTTGTGCATTGGCTGGGAAAACCTGCTGTGGTAAGGCAAGAAGAAATAGATACCATCAGAAAATTTTTACAAGAGTTTGATGAAGTGGTGGTGA
>JBBRHK010000080.1:0-9512 GCA_038222815.1 Chitinophagales bacterium | reverse complement strand
CGCTTCTCCTGTTGTTTTTCCAATGGCAAATAGAACAGTCTCATCATTCAATTGATTTGCTGAAAAAAAACTTTCCACTGCACTAGGACTAAAAAACAAAATAGCATCGTAACTAGTATTAATTTGTTGCCCGATTAATGTAGTCTGATACACTGTTACTTCTTCTAACTCGACTGTTGAATTCGCAAGCACATTTGGTAGGTCATCTCGTCTTATGTTACCACAGAAAAAATACAACTTATCTGTAATGGCTTCTTCCACTATCAACTGGCCCAACGCTCCTGCATTTTGCGCAGTACCTACAATGGTAGATTGCAGGAAGTATCTATTTACAAATTCAGCAGTTTTTGTACCAATACAATAGATTGACCAATTGGCGCCTGATGCGCCTTGCAAAGCCCCAACAGCCTCTACAGCGTTCATACTGGTAAAAATTGCTACAATATTTTTTTGAAAATATTCTTTCAATAAAGCTGTCTTTCCCTCATCAATTGTAGAATTGGTTCTGATCAATTCTACTTCTTCTAATTCAAAATTATCAGGAACGTTTATTTGGGTTCTTATATCCGCAATACTTGTCGTACTTAAAATCCTAACAGCTTTCATCTTGTCTCAATTTTTCAATGATTGAAGCAGCACCGTTATTCATTAATGATTCGACTATATGACTGGCTATATTTTCTTTTTCATCTAAAGCATAGGTACTTTCCACCTCAACCTTTTGTTTCCCGTCTGTACTTAAAACACTTGCTCGTAGCAAAATTTGCTCCTCCTTGATTTCTGCTAATGCACTTATGGGTGTGCTACATCCACCCTTTAATAAATGCAAAATAGAACGTTCGATCGTCGTGCATATTTCTGTATTGCTATGATTTATTTTTGAAAGCACTTCACTAAGCAAATCGTCGCTTTGTCTACTAGCTACCATTATGGCTCCTTGAGCAGGTGCAGGTAGCATCCAATCTAAATTCAATGCTGTGGCTGGTCGAAGTCCAATTCTCTCAAGTCCTGCAGCAGCAAATATTGCAGCCTTCCAGTTACTCTCGTGAAGTTTACGAAGCCTTGTGTTTACATTGCCCCTTATGTTCTCAATAGTTGCCGATGGATATTTATTTAGCCATTGTGCCTTACGCCTTACGCTACTCGTAGCAATTGTATGTGCAGAAAGTTGTAAAAAAATATCTTCCGAAGGTTCTGGGACATTATCATTCCACACCAATAAGTCTTTGTGAGAAGCTCGCTCTAAAACCGCTGCCTGAGCAAGCCCGACAGCCAAAATCACGGGAACATCTTTCATAGAATGAACGGCAATATCAATTCTATTATCCAGCAAGGCAGCATCTAAAGATTTCGTGAAAATACCCTGCACGCCTAGCTCATAAAGAGGTGTTACTAGATTTATATCCCCTTCTGTTTTGATAAAAATTAGTTCTGACTCAATTCCCTGCTCTTGCAGCAAACTCTGTACTAGCTTCGCTTGCCAGGTAGCCAGTGCGCTTTCTCTTGTGCCAATCCTTATCTTATTTTTTGCATCCCACATTGCCTAGTTCGTATTAGTACTGATGTATTCATCCAATGCTTGCAGGTAGAAACAGCCAGCTGTATTTTTATCTTTCAATTTCTTTGCCATCCCATTCACTGTTTTTTGAATAGATACATTGTCAGGAGTTTCAATCGTTTCGCCGGCATACAATTGTTGCAGGTGAGTTTTCAATGTCTTGAGTTTCTTAGCGTCTAGCCTTTGATGATACCAATCATAAAACAAATTCATATTAAAATCAATTTGTGCCATTACTTTAGGAATCTCAGCTTTTCTATTTAAAAGTGTTTGATCATTGACTTTACTCAACTCATCTACGCCTATTAAATCCATTCCTACAACTGACAATACATCCTTGTCAATATTGCAGGGCACACTTAAATCTATTAATAATTTAGGACATTCGGAAGCCAGCAAATCAGCTGCAGTAAGCACTGGCTCAGTAGCTTGAGTAGCCACGATTATAACTTGGGCTTCATTGACTGCTAACGAGCGGCTATCAAAATCTACTGTTGTAGCGCCTGTGCTAGCAGCAAGGCTTATCGCCCTATCATTAGTTCTATTTACAATCGTCAGATTTGCTTTTGGGATATAATGTAAAATATTCTTTGCCGTATTACTTCCAATTTTCCCTGCACCAATCAATAATATTTTACCTAGTTCTTTTTGAGCAAATTTCTCTTTGATTAATTGAATAGCGGCAAAAGAAACAGAAACTGTCCCGCTGCTAAAGGCAGTATTTGTTCTAATCAATTTTGTGCAAGCAAAAACTTCATTTACTAATCGCTCTAGAAAATTATTCATTAATCCAGAAGCTTTACTTTGCTTTACAGCCATTTTTATCTGTGCTGTCACTTCGTAATCACCAAGAATTTGACTGTCTATACCCGAGGCCACTTTGAATAGATGCGTAATGGCAGCACGGCCTTGAAGGTTGTAACTCATTTCTTTAAAATCACTATAGCTCCCTTCTGTTATGCTACATAAAAACTTTCCTAGCTCTTCTGATGAATTACTAAAACCAAAAATTTCTGTGCGATTACAAGTACTGAGAATAAAGAAAGCAGCTGAAGAGTTTTTCTTTCCCTCATCAAGTAGAGTTTGATATTGAGTAGGATTGATAGCGAATTTACCGCGAAGACAAGCATCTGTCTTTTTATAGTTGAGGCCAACTACAAAAAAATTCGCTATGTCTTTACTAAGTTCTTCGGGCATCTTTAATTACAATTACACTATCTTTTTTACTATTGTGCAAATTTACCCCGTATCGGTTGGCTAAGCTAAATATCTGTGTCATTGCATTGTCATTTCTGACAACATAATGCACTAAAAATTTGTTACTAAAAAAGTGCAAAACATTAGTGAGTATCTTTACATAAAATAAAACAGAACAATGGAAAATAGAGGCATCCTGTTAATGAATTTAGGTTCGCCAGACGACACAAGCAACAAATCAGTGAAGCGATATCTTGATGAATTTTTGATGGATGAAAAAGTTATTGATAAGCCTTATTGGCTTAGGCTCTTACTGGTAAGAGGCATTATAACTCCATTGCGCTCGCCTAAGAGTGCAGAAGCCTATAAAGAAATCTGGACAAAGGATGGTTCACCTCTTGTCCATACTACTAAAAAAGTAAAAGAGAAATTACAAGAACAGATGCAAGAACCGGTAGCGATTGCCATGCGATATGGCAACCCATCCTCTAAAGCAGGCATAGATGAGCTATTAAAACAAAATCCCAACCTAGAAGAAGTGATTGCCGTGCCAATGTATCCCCATTATGCGATGAGCAGCTTTGAAACAGCGGTAGATGCAGTACAAAAAACCTATGATGATAATGGATACAAGTTCAAACTAAAATTCATTCGTCCATATTTTGATCAGGATTCTTACATAGCAGCATTGGCTAATATTGTTCGCCCATTTGTGGAGCAGGAATACGACCATTTACTGTTCAGCTATCACGGTATTCCTGAAAGACATATTAGGAAAACTGACATTACAAATTCTCACTGCTTGTCATCACCAGATTGCTGTTCTATAAATTCTGCGGCTCATAAATACTGTTATAAACACCAGTGTATGGAGACGACAAGACTCTTAGCAGAAAAACTAAATCTTCCAAAGGAAAAATACAGTGTAAGTTTTCAAAGTAGATTAGGTAGAGGATGGCTACAGCCCTTTACTGATAAGCGATTAGAAGCGATGCCTGATGAAGGAATCAAAAATCTTCTAGTCATTTGCCCAGCATTTGTCAGCGACTGCTTAGAAACTTTAGAAGAGATTGCAATGAGGGGAAAAGAAGACTTTATAAAAGCCGGAGGTACAGATTATACTATGATACCTTGCCTCAATGAAAGTGAAGATTGGGTAAGTGCTATTGAAGAATTTACAAATGATTCTTCTATGATTTTAGAACCAAGAGTCTAGCTATGTATTTTTATGTAAAAGCCATCCATATTATTTTTATAGTCACATGGTTTGCAGGACTGTTTTATATGCCAAGGCTTTTTATTTACAATAGAGAAGCAGCTGATAAACCAAAAGTTGAGAAGGACATTTTACAACAACAACTAGCCATTATGATGCGCCGGCTTTGGTATGGCATTACCTGGCCAAGTGCTGTGCTCACTATAATTTTTGGTGCTTGGATGGGATTTCTTTACGGTAGTGTTCCTCAGTGGCTAGCTATCAAGATCCTGTTTGTGTGTCTGCTTTATGCGTATCATTTTTCTATTCATCATATTTTTAAGCAGCAGCAAAAGGGTGTTCTTACTTGGAGCTCTAACGCATTAAGAATATGGAATGAAATAGCCACCGTTTTACTGGTGGCTATTGTAATGATTGTAAGCGTAAAGCAAGCCCTCAGTGCATTGTGGGCTATTTTAGGCTTAGTATGTTTTATCCTTATTCTCTTGTCAGCAATAAAGATTTATAAACTGATTAGAGATAAAAATTAATAAATTAAGTGTTTTCTATTTGCTGCGTACATACCTACAAATAATATTACAATTGCAGCGCCTATCATAAAGCCAAAACCTTTTGCCATAAAAAATCCTACAAAAATTAATGAAGCTAACAAACCGATAATCTGTCCAGCAGTATAGATCAAAAAGCCTTGCTTTTTCAAAGCTCTCATTTGGACTGCACCCCAGATGCACAACGCAGCAGCAACAAGCGTTACAAGAAAAATAGGAATTCTGTTTTCATAAGACTTGGTAATCGTCATCAAAAATTCTTGAGGGTCGCCCATCATTTTTCTAGCAATGGATGGCATCTCAGGCTTATTCATTTGCTCAAGCACCATATCTTTTTGCTCGTAAGCACTTTTTGCATTGAAAAAATTCCAACCTCCACCCAATATTTGTAGGGCAGAACCTATAAATGTAAGGATGGTTAAGACATTTAAAAAAGAAGGTAAGGCTGGCTTATTAAATTCGTTTAAATCTAAATTGTCAGTAGTTGTGTCCATGGTATGATAGTTTTAGTGTGAAATAAAAATAAGGTTATTTTCTCCTTCTTTTTAATTCTTTTTGTAACAGACCAAGTTCCCTACTCGTTTGCCCGCCTACTGAGCTATTTTCTTGCGCCCTACGCATTAGGTAAGGAATCACATCTTTGATAGGACCAAAGGGTAAATATTTACTCACGAAATATCCTTTTGCTGCTAGGTTAAAAGTGATATTGTCACTCATCCCATACAACTGAGAAAAATGAATATGTGGATGATTGTTAGGTATCGTTTGCTCCTCTATTAATTTTGCTGCAAGCATATTACTTTGCTCATTATGAGTAGCTACTATTGTGGCAATTCGCTCTACATCGCTCAAGCAAAATCTTACAGCGGCATCATAGTCTGCATCAGTATTCTCTTTCGATGTTTGAATGGGAGACGTGTAGTTTAATTCCTTAGCCCTTGCTCTTTCTTTTTCCATATAGGCGCCTCGTACGATCTTTACTGCTAGGATGAAGGAGCGTTCTTTAGCAGCATCAAAACTTTTCTTCAGAAATTCTAATCTATCCCATCTATATAATTGTACCGTGTTATAAATTCTTGCTTTCTCCTTATTGTAGGTGTCCATCATCAATAAAGTAACCGCATCTACCGGGTCTTGTATCCAAGTTTCCTCTGCATCTACAAGTACTGCAATATTTGCAGCTACTGCAGCGTCACATATTTTCATCAATCGAGTTACGGCTCTCTTCCATTCTAATTGTTCCTCCATTTCCAACTGTGATACTACTGATAGATATCGCTTCATCAACGAGTCTCCTTCTGCATCCTGCATAGCTGCGTCTATTTTCTCTAACAGGCTAAATCGTACTATACCAGTAACTTTAATACTGATAAATGGGATATTGGGCTGGCTAGCTGCATATTCAATAACCCTAATAAACTCTGCCATAGCGTGATCATATTCTTCCTCCCCGCCACCGCCACCTTCCACCCCATAATCTAAAATTACTTGCACATCGTAGGCTGCTAATTTTTCTACAACTGGCGCCGTTTCTTGTAAGGTTTCTCCACCTACAAATTGTTTAAATATCGTTTTTCGTATCGCAGATTTTGAGAATGGAAGATTCCATTTTATAGCCAGCGGCATTATCTTTAACCCAAGATTAAGCATCCAAGATTTACCCATTGAGGTAAACAAAAAATTGGCTAGTTTTAATTCTTTGTCATTTTTATATGCAAAGGCATATTCTGTATTCTCAAATGATAATTGGCTTTTGTTCGATGGAGATGTGTGCACTTTATAAATTAATTATTCAGTAAAATATGGTCAAGAATTCATCAAAAGTATAATAAAGCAAGCTATTTATTGAAGATTTAATGAAGCCAAACAAATTAGAGTAAACTTTGTTTTAAGATACTATGAAAACTGCTCATCTCATTTTTCCACATCAGCTATTTCAAGATGTCGCTGCTATTAGTGACGCATCCACGATTTACCTAGTAGAAGAATCTCTATTCTTTAATCAATACAATTTTCATAAGGCAAAATTAAGTTTTCACCGAGCTAGTATGAAAGCCTACGAAAGCTATTTGAAAAAAAATAAATTCAAGGTCGTATATGTAGATGCACAGGAAGAAGAAGCAGATGTGCGAAAGCTCATAGAATCTTTAGCCAAAGAAAAATTTACTCAGATAAATTATGCTGCGGGCTATGACTATTGGTTACAAAAAAGAATCACTCAAAGCTGTGAGCAATTTAACATAAAAATAAAAACTTTTGAGTCTTCCTATTTTCTTAATTCTATACAAGATGGAAACGACTGGGTAAAAAATAATAAGAGATATTTCCATCATAATTTTTACATAGATCAAAGAAAAAAATATAAAATCTTAGTTGATGTCCAAGACCAACCTACTGGCGGCAAATGGAGCTTTGATGAAGAAAACAGAAAAAAACTTCCTGCCAAGCACGAAGCAGTGGCTATTAAAAAATTAGTAGAGAATAAATTTTACAAAGAAGCGATTTCTTATGTAGAAAAAAACTTTGGTAAAAATTATGGGGAGAGTGCTGTGATGCAATACCCTGTTACATTTGAAGAAGCAGAAGACTGGTTACAGGCTTTTTTTAAGGAACGCTTTTCACTGTTTGGAGATTATGAAGATGCACTATCGAAAGGTAATCATCAGCTATATCATTCAATGCTTAGTCCTTTGATGAATGTAGGATTACTCACTCCAAAATATGTGATAGATACAGCATTAGCGTTTGCATCGGCTCACAAAATTCCGCTTAATAATGTGGAAGGATTCGTGAGGCAAATTATAGGTTGGCGAGAATTTATGCATCTAGTGTATTACCAAATCGGCGGCGAGCAAAGAACCAAAAACTTTTGGGGATTTTCAAGGAAAATACCTGCTAGTTTTTGGGACGGTAGTACAGGTATAGAACCTATAGATACTGTAATAAAGGAAGTGCTAAGAACTGGCTACTGTCATCACATAGAACGCTTAATGATCGTGGGCAATTTTATGCTGCTGTGTGAGTTTGATCCAAATGAAGTATATCGCTGGTTTATGGAGTTATTCATAGATAGTTATGACTGGGTAATGGTCCCGAATGTATATGGTATGTCACAGTTTGCAGATGGAGGAATGACCACAACCAAGCCGTATATTAGCGGAAGTAATTATGTTATAAAAATGAGCGATTACAAAAAGGGAGAATGGTCGAATATTTGGGATAGTTTATTTTGGCGGTTTATGGATGTACACAGGGCCGTGATGGGGAAGAACCCTAGGATGGGAATGCTGATAAAAACCTATGATAAAATGGCTTCGGAGAAAAGAGAAACCTTGATAAAGACAAGTGATACATTTTTAAAAAAATTAGACAAATAGCCTCTTGAAAAGAATAGAAAAAGCAGACCTTCCTGAAAAAATTTGCCTCACTTGCAACCGACCATTTTCTTGGAGAAAGAAATGGGAGAAAGTTTGGGATGAGGTAAAATATTGCAGTGAAAAATGCAAGAGGAATAATACTAGAAACAAACACATACTAATCCAAAAATCCTAAAGGTATAATGCCGATATAGTATATTCATCCGCCGCGGCGGAGACGATAGAATATACATAAGCGGTATAAAATAAAAAATTGATGCAAAAATTTAATGAAATAGATACTGACAGAATTATAGAAATGGCTTGGGAAGACCGTACGCCTTTTGAAGCCATAGAGTTTCAATTTGGCATAGGCCAAGACCAAGTGATAGAAATTATGCGGTCAGAGTTGAAGCCACAAAGCTTCAAAAGATGGAGAAAGCGCACTACAGGAAGAAGCACTAAACACAGCGCTTTACGCAGTAGTTCGGTAGGCAGGTTTAAGTGCACACTACAAAGAACTATAACAGGAAATAAAATTTCCAAGAGATAAATAATCAGTTGCTGAATGCAATGGGTTTCCCAACCAACTATGAAAGCATTATTGATCGCATAAAAGCCCATAATGCTAAAGGCGAGTTTGAATACCTTGATCTAACTGACTAATGAAACATTTATCATAAATAATATCCTGCTCAAAAATAGCCTGGCTTAGAAGACTAAGGAATTCGCTTTACAAAGAAGCAAAAGGATATTACCCTTACTTCTCTTCTTGTATTAAAAAAACAATAAAATAAATATAATCTTTCATCTGCCTTATCTATCCATCTATATTTGCAAAAAAATCAACAGATGGATAAGAAAGCAAGTGAGTCGGTAGTAGTGATGACAGAATTAGTATTACCAAATGATACCAATAATTTCGGCAATTTAATGGGCGGTAGATTAATGTATTGGATGGATATTGCAGCTGCATTATCTGCTATGAAACATTGTGCAGCACCCGTAGTTACTGCATCTGTAGATAATATTTCTTTTGAAACACCTATCAAAATAGGAAACGTCGTACACATAGAAGCTACCGTAACAAGATCATTCAACAGTAGCATGGAAGTACATATGGTGGTGTATGGCGAAGATGTGATACAACAATATAAGTATAAGAGTAACGAAGCCTACTACACTTTTGTAGCGCTAGATCCTAATAACAAACCACGAAAGGTAAATGTACTAGTACCAGAATCTGAGGAAGAGATTCGTTTATTTGATGGCGCCTTGCGCAGACGACAACTTCGTTTGATTCTTGGTGGAAAGATGAAGCCAGAGGATGCTATGGAGCTGAAAGCATTATTTACGTCTTAGGTAACTGGGGTTGAAATTTTTTGGATTGCTCAATAGCATCCATCACTTGTACTAAAATATCCTCTAGGCTATCGTCATAATTTATTTGTAATGGGTCTTTAAATTGTACGCTGAGTTTTGTGCCTCGCTTGCGTAGCTGAAGCCCCTTTTTATCAAAGGCTGTACGGAAACCATTTATCACAACAGGTATTACGATTGGTCTTGTTTGCTTGATGATAAAAGCCGTGCCTTTTCTGCCAGGAGCAAACTCCTTTGTTGTACCCTGAGGAAAAGTA
>JBBRHK010000079.1:0-9515 GCA_038222815.1 Chitinophagales bacterium | reverse complement strand
GTTAGATATTGTATAGTACCAAGTAAGAGCCGCAGGCAATCTATTAAATACACCTAGTAATAAGAATGGGAAGATGTATGGCATATACTTCATAACAGGATTGCTGTTATCTGCCATATTATTCATACTATACAGAGAGATAAGTAAACTGGTAATAACTGCGGTAAGCGTAAATAGACTTACGTGGTCGCCATAAAAAGGTACATCAAATGGAAGTTTGAAAATAGTATCGTAGGTGCTTAAATCATTTGCCCAAAGAAAACTCTTACCTCTCAATGAAATATTACTCTGAAAGAAGTAGAAAAGAGACATAAATATTGGAATCTGTAGCAGTGCTGGTAAGCAACCTCCTAGAGGGCTC
This sequence comes from Chitinophagales bacterium, assembly GCA_038222815.1. Taxonomy (GTDB): domain Bacteria; phylum Bacteroidota; class Bacteroidia; order Chitinophagales; family Chitinophagaceae; genus Ferruginibacter. The sequence goes on along the minus strand of JBBRHK010000079.1, from coordinate 9,154 downwards.
ACACCTGCGGACTTCCAAAGCTTCATCTGCTCCATACTAAAGGCCTGCTGATCCATCTCGCCCGTTTTAGGATCTTTGAATTTAGCCTTCAAGGCATCCACTTCTGGTTTTAAAACCTTCATCTTGGCGCCGCTCAAATAACTTTTATATAAGATAGGAGAGGTAAGTAAGCGAATAAATAATGTGAGCAATAAGATAACAATACCCATGCTACCTACATTCCTACTTATAAAATCGAATACTGGTAAAAGTAAATGTCTATTAATATATTTTACAAAAGCAAAAGGCCCTGAGCCGTAAGGGACAATTTGCTCCATACCATTATCATAGGTTTTTAAAATATTGTAGTCACTAGGACCATAATAAATCTGTAGCGGAACTGTCGCTGTAGCGCCTGCTGGTATTTTCACCTTAGCACTAGCAGTAGTTTGCATAAGGTAGCCGCTACTATCTGTAGGTACTTTCCAATCTACTGATGCACTAGAAAATTTTTCTTTAGATGCTAGGGCAACGATAAAAAATTGCTGCTTAACGCCCAAGAAGCCTACTGGTTTAGTAAATGATTCTCCACCACCACTTCCACTTCTTTCAAAATCGAAACTGCCGTCCACTTCATAGCCTATTTCCGTTTGAGTTAATTCATACTTATGGTCTTTTTCAATCTGTGGAACTTGTACCTGCCAATTGATGCCCATTATATTGTTAGTAAACAACTGATCAGCTCCTGTAAGTTGAATATTTAGATCTACCATATAATTATTGGGACGAATGGTATATTGATGGGTAATAGTTGTTTTACCAGTACTATCGCCTGCTTTGAAGCTTATAGTTTTACTGCCATCGCTATTAGTAACTACACTAGATGGAACAAACATCATTTGCCCTGTTTTGGCTGTAGTATTTGCGGCTGCATTTACATCGTAGGAAAGCTGATCATAAGCAGAACCTTGTAAGGTTACAAGACTACTGTCATATTTTTTATATTGTTTTAATGTGACAGATTTCGGCTGACCACCCTTATTAGTAAAGTCAATTTTAATAACATCATTTTCCACAGTTGTGATAGTCTCTGCAACTGTGGCATTTAATGGGTTAGCTTGTTGTTGTGCATTCTTAAGGGAATCTACAACGGCGATATCCTTCTTTACTGCGCTGGTATCTTTCTTTGGAGCAGCTGCAGCTATAGAATCTGCAATTCTTTTTTGCTCTCCTTCATAAGCCAGTCTGTTGCGACTATTCATATAAAACATTCCAATAAGTAGTACACCTATGAGTACAAAGCCTATTACTGTATTTCTATCAAATCCCATTTGCTTATTTATTTTTTGTGCTGGCAAAGGTAACTATTAGCAATTGGTTTTTTTGCGAAATATGAGCAGCGGTTATTTGAATTTATTTTCGTGTAAAACGGTATTAAAATGATATTTTTTTACCATTGCGACGGTTGAATCTAGCTAAAAAATAAACGAGTTAAAATGAAAAAAGCCACATATTTCTACGTGGCTTTCTATAAAAAATATCTGAAAATATTTTATTTTGATGCTTTTGCTGCTTTATCAGCATCTGCTTCAGCTTGCTTCAACTGACGAGTCATTGTTACAGAAGCAATTGGAATACGTGGAGAGTTCATAATCTCCATATTCTCTGCTACTATATCAGTTACTCTAAGATTGGCGTTAAGCTCAAGACCATTGATGTTTACTTCCAAGAATTCTTTCAAATACTTAGGTAAAGTTTTCACCTTTACAGACTTCATTTTTGTAACTAACTTACCACCAGCTTTCACACCAGCAGGAGTTCCTACATACTTCAAAGGCAAATCTGCAATTACCTTCTTATCTTCTACAAGCTCAAGGAAATCTAAATGTATAAGTGCATCAGATACTTTATGAAATTGCAAATCTTTCATAATACAACGGTAAGTTGTACCTTCTACAGTAATCTGAGCAATCTGAAACTCAGATGTGTACACAAGACTTTTAAATGCTTTAGCTGGAGCGGCGAAGTTAACTTCTGTTTTACCACCGTAAATTACAGCCGGCACAAGGTCCTGAGAGCGAAGTAGGCGGGTGGCTTTTTTTCCGCTTTCGGTCCTCAGTTGTCCTTCAATTGTAATTGTTTTCATTTGTTATTAATTTTTTATGAGGCGCAAAAGTAAGGTTTTTTAGGGGAAAATAATGCCTATAAATCAGATTTGGATCGACATTTCAAGCACCCCTAATGGAAGAACTACACTAAAGGCTGAAAATATGCTCATTAAAACTGTCTAAGTTTCAAATTGTATCATTAAAAACGAATTCCAAGTCCAAGATTGAAATTGATGGTAAACCCAGAAAAAAATACTTGGTCATTGCTACCAAAAAAGGACATTCTAGAGAAGCCATTTTTCATATACCCAATATCGCTATTCATTTTTAGTGCAATCCTTTTTAAAATTATTGGCTGAATGCCTGTGGTAATTCCTATAAAATACTGTCTTCTGTCTTCGTTTAGCGTTTCGTTATTAAAATTACCATAACTCAGTTTCAAACCGCCATATTCATTCCATTTCTCAGATATCAGCATCGTTCCATAAGAATTTATTTCTCCTATAAAATCTATGCCTTTAATTTTCTGATTTAGAATAGTTGTTGAAGTTGTGCCGGCATTTAATGAAAAAGAAATGGGGCTTAAATTATCATTTTTTTTGAAATCAATAAAGTATTCTACTCCAATATTGCTTCGCCCCATAAAATCATCGGGGACAATGCTTGACACAATAAAGTTTTTTGGTTTAATGGTTTGGGAAAAGCCAACTGAACCTAAGAATAAAATTAAGCCAAATAGAATGATACACTTTCTCATAATAAATTTTGTCTTAGCACTCAAATTTTGACAAAATTACTTTCTGAAAAATTTATAAAAAACAAGTTCTAACTTGTTTTTTCAAAGAAGCCCGCATCTTCTATATCTATTAAAAATGTTATCTTGACAGAAAGCGCATCAGCAATCTTGCAGAGCGTATCAAATCGAGTTGTTCCCGCCTTTCTCTCAATTTGACCATATGCAGAAGGAGTTATATCTATAATGTCTGCGACCTCAGCTTGGGTCATCCCTTTACTTTCTCTTATTTTCCTTATTCTTTCAGCAAGTTTCATGTTAAGGATTTTTAAAACGCAAAGATTTAGTACCTTATCTAATCCTAAATCTGAAACTACAGAGTTAGAAGTCCAGTAATGTTTTGAACTATAACAGACATTTTAAACTGAAAAAACTCACAACTTACCCTTCACAACTCACCACTCACAACTCACCAGTGAAAAAACTATTTATTCGCCATCCTATGCCTCATAAATAAGCTATTGATGCTCTTGTTTTCGTAGGCATTGCGTAAAGCAACAGCAAAAAGCTCATCTACTGATAGAACTTTTATCTTATCTATTTGCTTTCTAAGGGGTATCGTATCACAAACTACTAATTCTTCTAAGACGCTGTTTTCTATATTTTCATAAGCTTTCCCACTAAGTACTGGGTGTGTACACAAGGCTCTTACACTTCTGGCTCCATTTTCTTTCATTAAACCAGCACTTTTTACAAGTGTACCACCTGTATCGCAGATGTCATCAATTAGAATTATATCTCTATCAGTAACATCACCTATTACCACCATACTTGCTATTTCATTGGCACGTTTTCTATGCTTATCGCATATTACCATTTCACATTCAAAATAAGTAGCTATCTCTCTTATTCTATTAGCACTTCCTACATCTGGTGCAGCAAAAGTGAGGTTCTCAAGATTCAAACTTTCTATATAAGGAATAAAGATGGCCGATGAGTCTAAATGATCTACAGGTATATCAAAATATCCTTGAATTTGCGGAGCGTGAAGATCCATTGTTACAATTCTGTCTGCACCTGCTGCTACTAGCATATTGGCTACTAGCTTACTTCCTATGGCAACTCTTGGTCTATCTTTTCTATCTTGTCTGGCATAGCCATAATACGGTACAACTGCTATTACTTTGTAGGCGGATGCTCTTTTTGCAGCGTCTATCATCAGCAACATTTCCATTAAGTTATCAGTAGGGGCAAAGGTGCTTTGTATCAGAAATACAAATCTTCCTCTTATACTTTCTTGAAATTCTACACCTATTTCTCCGTCGCTAAATCTTGTGATATTTACATTGCCTAGCGGCTCTCCAAAATGCTTGGCAATTTTTTCTGCTAAATACTTTGACCCTGTACCTGAGAAAATTTTTATCTTGGGATTCATAATAGTGTGTAGTAAGGATGGTGAGGAATGAGTGCGAAAATACAGTTACTTTAGTGGAATACCAATGTGCACGTTAAAATAGATGCACAACTTATTAACCTTATTAGATAACATCCTTTTTCTCATATGAAAAAGATGTAAAGAAAAGAAGATGGACAAAGAAACAAAACAGGGGACTGGCATAAAATTTTGGGCTGTAGATGATAGACCTAGAGAGAAATTATCAATGAAAGGTACAGAAGCTCTCAGTGACTCTGAATTGCTTGCTATCCTTATCGCCAGCGGAAATAAAGAAAAGACGGCTGTTGATATTGCCAAGGATATTTTGAAACTTGGAAATAATGACTTGGAGGAGGTAGGAAGGCTTACACTAAAACAGCTCCAAAAAGTAAAAGGAATAGGTATTGCTAAAGCCATCACTATTGCTGCTGCTTTAGAACTGGGCCGGCGCAGGCAGCAGGGTAGTGCCAATGTGTTGAAAGATGTAGATGTGCTTAAAAGTAGCAGAGCGGTAGCCACATATTTGCAAATGCGCTTACAAGATTATCAGCACGAAGTATTTGCAGTATTGTACCTCAATAATGCCAATAAAATAAAACATTTTGAAATTGTAAGTAAAGGTGGTCTTACCTCTACCATCGCAGATCCTAGAATTATTTTCAGAATTGCACTAGAGCATAATGCCAGCAGCCTTGTACTTTGTCACAACCATCCTTCTGGCAAACTAGAGCCTAGCGCCTCGGACAAAGCCCTCACAGAAAAAATAAAATCTGCCGCCGCTCACCTAGATATGCGAGTGCTCGACCACGTAATAGTGAGTACGAATGGGTATTACAGCTTTGCAGATGAGGGATTGCTTTAAATTACGAATTACGAATTCTGCGTAGAAATGCGCAAATTATAGAATTTTGAATCTATAAGTTTTCAGAATAGAAGAGAAATAGGTCAAAGTTTAAATGATTGCCATTTATACTTTGACCTATTTCGTAATTTTTAATACGTAATTGAAAATTAATTACTACTGCGCTAGCGAAATCCTCACCTGCACTCCCGCCCTTGTATTCGTTGTAGGCACACCATTACTAGTGTATGGAATTACTTTTCTTTTGTCGTAGTACAATTTAAGATTCACCCTGCTATTTAAAAAATAATCAATAGTAGGTGAAATAGTAATGTCCTTACTACCTCCTGTTGCATAGCTAATATCTTGGTCTAATCTGTTGTTAGAGGTTGCATTATTTCTAATTCTATAATCGAGACGGAAATTAATTTCATTATCTAGTTTAGAATTTCCGTCTTTACTTAAGAACTTAGGAAGTTTCAATCCGGCAAATAGTTTCAATCCTCTTTTTCTATAACCGGCTCCAAGAGAGAACTCTGTACTTACTACTTCACTAAGTTGGTAATCGTAAAGGCTTAAGCTCAATGATCTGCTTTTAGCATAGCTGATACTAGTTTGTAGCTGATTAGTAAATTGTAAATCTACTCCCGCTAGTGGAGAAAATTGTTCTGTAAGCGTAATATTAGGAACCAAATAATAAGGAATAAAATTATTACTCGATGTGTCTATAAAACTTGGATATCCAAATCTTGATACATCTTGATACAATAACGCAGATGTAAATCCATTCATGCTTAGGCTTGCGTTATAGGCGTGGGTAATATTTACACTTGTGAATATTTTTTGTAAACCTTTAATTTTTGATAGACCATTATAATCTATACGCCAGTTTGGCTTTGGCATTATAGCTCTAAATGGATTTGTTTTTGTAGCGTTATTATCCTGTTTTATCAGCCCTACTTTATTAGGATCTTGCCCTGTGTACGCAGATATAAATGAAGGAATTAAAACATCTACAGCATACTTACTATACCCTTTGTAATAACCATCTGCACCCTGTACTTGGCTGTAAGGATTTAATTTTCCAAGTCGCTCAGAAAGGATAATTCTATTAGCTTCAAACTTTTTAAATGTTTGGCTTACTTGGTTTGGATTAAACTTTTCGAACATAGTTTTAAACGCAATAAAACTTATATCGAAACCGCCAGTAGCATAAGGCGTCAAATGCTGGAAGCTTCTGTTGGTGCCGCCACTAGTATCTATAAATCTAAATGACTCAGAGAAATCTTTGTTGAATGTTTTCCTGATATCTACCGTGATATTCAAATCTCTTACAGGTTGTAAAGTGACAGATGCAGTAATTCTTTGGTCATACCGCTGTGTAAATAAATAGTTGAAATTTGTATCCTGAGTTATTACACCTTGCCTTGCTTTTTTATTGAGCCAATTAGTATCTGGCTGGTACCCTGTAATAAAATCAAAACCGGGTTGCATGCTTCTAAAGTTCTGTCCTATAGCTTGTGTACTATCTATATAACCTGGGAGCCTTGTATTAGATACGGTAGCATAAGTGAGGTTTGCCTGCTTCAGACTAGTCAATAACTTTCCAAATATTTTTGGAATAGTGCTAATATACGGTACAGCAGTTTTGTCCAATACCTTCTTTGTTCTTGCTACTTTAATACCAGCTTTGTTAGTGACACTATCTGTTACTTTACTCCACCTATTTTTCCATTTTTCTTTATCCTCTATTTTTTGTGGCTGGTCTAGTTGTCTTAGCCATTTACTTTTTTGGTAAAGTTTATTAAAATCAAGCTGCACAGTTGCTTCACGTTGATTATCATTTTCTAGAATATTGCCAAGTTCTACTGCAAGCCTACTAGCACCTATCCAGCGATAACCAGCTTGGTAGCGTACATTCATTGTAGTCCAATCTAGCAAAGGCAACTTGCTAGTAGGTAACAGATATGTAAGAGAAGCAGTTTGATTAAATAAAGTATTTCTTCCGCCTTTAAATAAGTTACTCCAAACGCTGTCTTTTTTCTCCTTTGTATCTATCCTTCCTGCAGGCTCATCCACACGGCTATTGTTCGTTGCGGCATAATCTAGTTTTAGCGAGCGAGTAAGATCCCATCTTACAATATAATCTCTTTGGAAAACTAAGTACTTATCGTAAGTCTCTGGGATCTGATACTTGTCATCACCTATGCTTCTAGCTCTTATCACACCAAATTGGCGACTAATATCTCCTCTTACAGATATTTGCGATGGCATATAGTTAAAGTTTACATCCCTAACTAAATCTAACCATTTAGATTTTTTCTTGCCAAGTAATTTCTTAAATGGCTCTACATATTTTGGATTAGTAGTATAGTTGTAACCTAATACAGCTCTATGTCTTGTTACATCATTGTACTCTATAAGTGGGCTACGGTTAGATGTTTTTATGTAAGAATAACTTAGATCCAAATTTTCTACATCATAGATTTGAGCTTTCTTACCATTTGTCTTTTCCTTTCTTACATTAGTAAAATTTAAGGTTTTGGTAGATGTAAAATCTACTGCAGCATTTCTGATAGAGTCTTTCCTTGGTTTCCCATCGGCAGATTTTATTTTATCTTTTAACCTAATGTCTAAGTCATAAGGATCATATTCTGGCTTGCTTATACTTTGGGAATAGCCAGCATATACTGGAATTTTTAAGCCAATTTCTTTAGGTAGTAGTTTTCCTAGTTCTAAATTTAAGGCAGCATCTAATTGTATAAAATCATCTCTGTAACGCTCATTTATTTTTTGCTCTAGTGTACCAAATCCATTGGTATGCCCAGCGGCACTAAGAGATATGGTACCCAGATCTGCCAGATTCATATCAACCCTTGCTAAGGCAGCAAAACCGCCAGTTTCATCTATACTACTAAGACGTAATTCATTTACCCACATCTCTCCACAAGCGGCCTCTACTTTAATGTTTTCTACACCAAGTAATATGCCTTGTATCTCTGCAAGATTAGGATTTCCCATTACAGAATAGGTTTGCCCATTAGGCTGAACCTCAGAAAATATATTGCCTGTTGAATTACCTACAGATAGATTTCTTTTCTGTTTTAAAGAAGTAAGGTCCGAGAGGGTTAGGTTCAGTTCATTTCCAGGAATCCATAATGTATCGTTGTATTCATCAGTATCAGGATTAAGGCTTGATGCTCCTAAAGAAGTTTTATTTAATGGGATTCTAATTTCGTAATAATTGTTTACAAAGTCAGAGCCCATTCTTACAATACCCACAAGGTCTTTATCATCAAAAGTATTTAGGACTTTCACAGATTCTTCTAAGTGAAAATACATCTGGAGTTTTCTAAATTGTCTTAAATCTCTATTGGCAAATGTTTGGAAGACACCCTTAGCATCATTCTGTGTTAGGCCACAAAAGTTGAGTGTCATTGCTTGCTCATTCAGCAATAGATTAACTCCATTATTACTCTGTGTTTGTATTCTTTGAATAGCCCTAGGAGTTCTGTATGGTAAAGGATTTCTCCGGTCATTCTCTTCTATATTTACGGCACCTACATCAAATTGTGAACTAGACGCAGTTGTGTACATTCCTGTAGAATCTATGTTGTATTGGAACTTTCTCCAAATATTTCTGGCTAACTGTAACTGGCCAAAACGCATTACCACACTGTCTTCAAAATCTGTGGCAAACATTCTAATAAATCTAATACTCTTAAAATCTGGAATATTTCCAATCTTACGATCATAACTAGAAATAGGAATTCTGAATTGGTACCAGGTTTCTTGCCTGTTTTGACCATTAAGTAAGGGGATATCAACGAGTTTTTTATCTACTATGAAATTGTTACCTATAGACATTTCTGGAGCAGTAGATGGTTTTATATCTACTATGTACTGGAAATATTCCTCAGTTTCATTCAGTGTATTATCTCTATTTAAATCTTCTGCATCTGGGTAAAGTGTAGATGCACTTATAAATTGACCGCTATTGTCAATCGGGGAGTTTCCTTGCGGACTATTGTAATCCTTGTATCTAGTGAGAATATTAG
>JBBRHK010000078.1:0-9558 GCA_038222815.1 Chitinophagales bacterium | reverse complement strand
CCAAACAGCAGGTACATAGATTTATAGGGAACGTTCTTATTCTTTATATCCTGCAGCATACTTCTGAATGGAGCAATACCAGTGCCTGTACAAATGAAAAATAAATCTTTCTCAATATGTTCAGGTAAACTAAACACACCTACAGGGCCACGAAGTGTAATCTCACTTCCTTCTTTTATTTCGTTAAACAAATAAGTTGTACCAGCGCCACCCTCGAGTAATACGATACACAATTCAAATACGTTAGTGCCATTGGGACAACTAGCTATAGAATAACTACGTAAGCGCCGTGCTGGTTTTTCGTGGATGGGTAAATCAAGCGTAACAAATTGTCCAGCTTTAAAATCAAAAGCATCCAGTTCAGGCACTTCAATAAAAAAGCGTCTGGTAGTTTCTGTTTGTTGTTCTATACGTATCACCTTTCCGGTGCGCCAAGGTTGTAGAGGCATATCTGTTAGTTTCGGGTAAGGTAGAATAAAATTTTGAAATATATTAAATTCAAAAATATAAAGACTCCCCATTATAGAAACAATACGTATAAGTCAAAAAAAATCCGCCCCATTAGAAAATGGGGCGGAACACTTAAACCAAAAACAAATTATCTTAATTAATCATCACGATTATTTTTTGAATATCTATCATATTTCTTGTTGTCTCTTTTGTAATACTTGCCACAAGACTTCTTTTCCCTGTTATTGTATTGGCCGTACTTATTGCCATTTCCCTTTCCTTCGCTTTTGCCATAACGTCTGTCGCCACTATTGTTCCAAGTCCCATTACCATTATTCCGGCTATTTTGGTTACGGCTTATCAATATTTGACCGTTCTGATTTACAGCAATATCTACTTTACTACTACCAGTAGAAAACTGCTTAGAAGAAACTAGACTTCTAGTTTTTTTACTAAAGATTCCACTACTACTAATTTGATAAACTGATACTAAGTGATTCCCAATTCCCAAATCGCTGATGGTGTAAGTATTATTACCAGAATATACTCTACCGTCAATATTTACCTCATAGTTAGAATTATTCTTTAATACAACTTGATTGTATTCTGTTGCAGATGCAGTTGTTACCAATCCTAGAATGGCTGCCAATAAAAATGTGAATGTCTTTTTCATAGTACTTATTTTATAGATGTAAAACTTAGCTGATTCAATTCATTTCAGCTCCTTTTTTATCAGAATAGGATTATTGCAAGATGTTTAATTGCAAAAAGGAGTTTTGCATTTATTTATCCAAATATTTTGCTTGCTAACTACCTAGTGAAACTTTTCTGCACTAGTTTTTTTATGGTTAAATAACGCCCGACTCACATAATTTTCACATCCAATCTTCAGCATTCTGCCTAGTAAATTCTATCTTTGCGCCCGAATGAATCTGGAGGTGTTACTGAATTTTTACAAGAATGATTCCCGCTGTATACAAATTGCGGAAGGCATTACTATGTTTGATTCTTGTCATTTTTCACTTAAAGGATTGGCGGGAAGTGCAGCACAGTTTGTTTTAGCATCTGTTTTTACCAATGCAAAAACTAAAGAAAAAAATCATATTGTTATTTTAAGAGATGCTGAGGAAGCAGCCTATTTCCACAATAGTTTTGAGAATATTACAGGTGCATTAGATATTCTATATTTCCCTTCTTCATTTAAGAATAAAAAAAATTACGAGTTGCTCAATAGCAGCCACGTAATGCTGCGGACAGAAGCCTTGACTAAACTTGCTGCCGGGCATAAAAAGAAAGTACTCATCACTTATCCAGATGCATTATTTGAAAAAGTAGTGCTACCTACTACTCTATCCAAGAATATCATCAGCATAAAACAAGCGGCCACTTTAAATGTAGAAGAGTTGTTGCAAAAATTTCTTACCTACGGGTTTGCCAGAACAGATTTTGTGTATGAGCCAGGTCAGTTTGCTATGCGTGGGGGTATATTAGATATTTATTCTTTTGGTAACGAGAAGCCTTACAGGATTGAGCTTTTTGGCAATGAGGTAGATAGTATCAGAATCTTTGATCCTGAAACGCAACTGAGTGAAAGAAAATTATTGCAGGTAAATATCATTCCCAATGTAGATGCTATCGCCAACGCTTTAAATGCTGATGGAGATAAGGTTTCTATCATAGAATTTTTAGGAGAAGACGCAGTAGTGTGGACAGAGGATTATGAATTTGTAAATGAAAAATTAGAACAGCAGGTAGAGGACTTACAAATATTTCTTGACATTGTAAAAGATAATCCGAAAGAAGAAACTACGGAGCTAGAAGATTTACAAAGAAGACAAAACTTAGACAAATTAGATTTTATACAACCTAGCTCTTTGATGCAAGAAATAGGCAATTCTAAGCTGATCCAATTTGGCAGCAAGTTATTTTCTTTTAAGGACGCAGCGCCAGCAACAGTTTTGAGTTTTGCTTGCAAGCCCCAGCCAGCCTTCAATAGACAGTTTCCTTTGCTTATCAAAAATCTACAAGAACTAGAAAGTAAAGATTATAATATTTTCATTTTTGCAGATAATCCAAAACAATTAGAAAGACTGCATAGCATCTTTACAGACTTAAAAGCAGAGATACAAATCACTCCCATTCCTGTAAGTATTAATGAAGGATTTATAGATGAGGATAATAAATTGGTTTGTTATACTGACCATCAAGTGTTTCAACGGTATCATAAATATAAAGTAAAACAGGCTTTTTCTAAGAATAAAGCACTTACATTAAAAACATTAAGGGAATTACAACCCGGCGATTATGTAAGTCATATAGACCACGGAGTTGGCGTGTACAGTGGCTTACAGAAGATAGATGCTAATGGCAAAATGCAAGAAGCTGTAAGAATACAATATAAGGATGGTGATTTATTGTATGTAAATATTTCTTCGCTGCACAAAATAAGTAAGTACAGCGGTAAAGAAGGTAGTGTGCCTAAGATGAATAAATTGGGCAGCGATGTATGGAACAAGCTTAAAGAAAAGACCAAGCGACAAGTAAAAGATATTGCTACTGATTTAATCAAATTATATGCACAACGCAAGAGTCTAAAAGGCTATGCACATATGCCCGATAATTATATGCAGACGGAGCTTGAAGCGAGTTTTATTTATGAAGATACTCCAGACCAAGCCAAGGCAAGTGAAGATGTAAAAAGAGATATGGAGAAAGATTCTCCGATGGATAGATTGGTATGTGGTGATGTAGGATTTGGCAAAACGGAAATAGCAATTAGGGCTGCATTTAAATCTGTAGTAGATGGTAAGCAAGCCGCAGTGTTAGTGCCTACAACTATCTTGGCGTATCAGCATTATAAAACATTTGAAGAAAGGTTAAGGGATTTTCCTGTGACGGTTGACTTCATCAATCGTTTTAAATCTGCCAAAGAGAAAAAAGAAACTTTACAAAGATTAGAAGAAGGAAAAATAGACATCATCATTGGCACCCACGCATTGCTAGGTAATAAAATAAAATTTAAAGACCTAGGTGTGATGGTGATAGATGAAGAACAAAAATTTGGAGTAAGCGCAAAAGAAAAATTAAAGCAAATAAGAACTACTGTAGACAGTCTTACCCTTACCGCAACGCCTATCCCTCGTACGTTGCAGTTTTCTCTAATGGGTGCAAGAGATTTAAGTATCATCAATACTGCACCGCCCAATAGACAACCTATTCAAACTGAAGTAACGGTCTTTAATGAAGATGCGATTCGGGATATGATTTATTATGAAACGGAAAGAGGTGGACAGGTTTTCTTCATTCATAATCGCATCAAAGGTCTTGGAGAAATGAAGGCGTTGATACAGGGACTTTGTCCAGACTTAAGCATTGCACTTGCACACGGTCAGCTCGAGGGAGATCAACTAGAAGACACCATTCTAGATTTTATGCAGAAAAAATATGATGTACTCATCTGTACTAATATTGTAGAAAGTGGTGTAGATATTCCGAATGTAAATACCATCATCATTCATAATGCACACCAGTTTGGGCTGAGTGATTTGCATCAATTGAGGGGAAGAGTGGGCAGAAGTAATAAGAAAGCATTTTGTTATTTACTTGCGCCACCAATGAGTACGCTTCCTCCTGATAGTAGAAAAAGACTCAGCACACTAGAGCAGTATAGTGAGCTTGGTAGCGGCTTTCAGATAGCGATGAGAGATCTTGACATACGAGGCGCAGGTAATATGCTTGGTGGAGAGCAAAGTGGCTTCATTGCAGAAATAGGTTTTGAAATGTATCAAAAAATACTAGACGAAGCCATTAAAGAATTAAAGCGAAACGAATTTGCAGATTTATACAAAGAAGAAATAAGTGCGCAGGATGATTTTGTAAATGACTGTAGTATAGATACCGATTTAGAAATATTGATACCAGACAATTATGTAGAAAGTATTTCTGAGCGCCTTAGCCTTTATAGCAGATTAGATAATTGTGATAATGAAGAAGATCTTGTAGCTTTTCATTCAGAGATGGCTGATAGATTTGGTCCAATACCAGCACCAGTGGAAGACTTATTTACCACGGTGCGTTGCAGGCGATTGGCGATTCAACTAGGTTTTGAGCGAATGTTTTTAAAGAACAATCAATTAAAATGCTTCTTTGTAAGCAATCCAGATAGTCCTTATTTTCAAAGTGACACTTTCAATAAGATTCTTTTATTTCTACAAACCGGCACGAATAAAGGCAAGCTGAAACAAGTAGGTAAAAACGGAATCTTGGTAGTGGAAGATATTAAGACAATGAATGCTTTGTACAGTTTTTTGTTAAAAATGAATCAATTTGCTAATATGTAAAAACAAGCTGTTTATATTTAGTACAAATATCACCCCCCCGATACTTATGAATAAATTATTACCCATTCTACTATTGTGCATATTAAGTACGACAATAGCAAAAGCCCAATTACCTCAAGATAAATTAGTAGATTTAAGAGAAAAGTTTAAGCTTGAAAAAATCTCAATTCATACAGATAAATCTTACTACCTAGCTGGTGATACCATTTGGTTTAAAGCTTATGTAATGGCAGATGGCAATCCAAGTATTGAGAGTAGTAAAATATCAGTAAGACTTGTAAATGATTCAAATAGCAGCGTCATCAATTTGATCTTGCCAGTTGTGTATAGCTCTGCAGTAGGAAGTATGCAGCTACCTCTTAATTTAAAAGGCGGCACTTATAGCATTCAAGCTTTTACAGATTATATGGCTGTAAGGGATAAGGAAAACTTTTATAACAGGAGTATTGAGATTGCCAATATAGTTGCGCCTGCGGCTAATAAGGCAATTGAATTTAAACCAAAAGTAAGCTTCTTTCCAGAGAGTGGACATTTTGTTGAAGGCATTTATAATACTATTGCCTTTAAGTGCAGCGACCAATTTGGTTATCCTATAAATGGAAAAGGAGAAATTGTAGATGCTACAGGAACTTCGTTACAAAGTTTTGAAGCCAGCCATAATGGAATGGGAAAAATAAGACTTAAAGCATTTGCCAATGAAAATTATTTTGCCAGAATAACTTTTGACAATGGCATACAACAAACCTTTCCGCTACCAGTATCTGAAGCTACGGGAGTAGGTTACGAAAGTAGAATGAGCAATTCAGAAATTTTAGTAGAAATAAATAATGCAAAAATCATCAATGACTCTTGGAGGCCCGCCTATATGCTCATTACAGAAAATAACTTTCTTGTAGCAAGAAATGAATTGCCATCTAGTCCGCTACTTACTGTAAAAATTCCTACGGTGGGACTTACAACTGGTATCGTAAAAGTGACATTATTTACTGCGTCTAATCAGCCGCTAGTAGAGCGATTGTACTTTGTAAATAATGATAACTATTCTTTAAATGCAGATTTTAAAATTGTAAATAAATCCTTAACAACGAGAGGAAAACAAACCTATCAGATAGCGGTAAATGACACGGTAAATACCAATTTGTCAATAGCAGTTGTAGATATAGCATACGATAGCAGCAGTAGCAACTCCAATAATATTATAAGTGACCTGCTACTTTCAGAAGAATTAAGAGGTTATGTACACGAACCAGCACAGTATTTTTATAAGAATGACATAACTACAAAACGCAATGTGGATCTTGTAATGATGACTAATGGATGGAGAAGGTACAATTGGGAGAAAATTCTAAACGGCTATTTACCAACTTTCCCAGAGGTAAAGAAAGGTTATTTAACCTTTGAAGGAACTGTAGTAGATAAAATTAGTAATAAGCCTATCGAGAATGCAACTATTACGACGATCTTTAAAAAGAAAGGTAAATTTCTAGGTAACGTTAATGTACCTATTGATAGTTTAGGAAATTTTGCCATTAAAGATTTTCTTTTAAATGATACTTTAGGAATAGAAATTCTTGGAATTAATAATAAATACCAAAAGCCAATTAGCCTAAGGGATGTACAGATGAAGATTACTTCTATACCCGTATCTGCAGGACTTACCATATCGCCATTGATCACTTTGAAGAACAGTAGCATCTTTAAAATACCTGAAGAAAGACTGAAATATTATAGCGAGCTTGGATTTGGCAAAGTTATAACCCTTGAAGAGGCTAAGATTGAAGGTAATAAGCGCTGGGAAAATACTACCAAAGTTAACGACCGTTATACCGCTGGAACTCTATTTAATTCTGGCGAAACGAGGTCATATGATTTTATCTCGGAGCCTATAAAAGGCAATTTTACACAAAATTTATTTAGTTATGCTACAGGTAGATTTACGGGAGTTACGGTTGGCAACCTTGGTGGTCAAGAGGTCTTTATTTTCAGAAATAGATTTAGCCTTACTGGGGGTACAATACCAATGACTGTAATATTAGATAATGTAGAAGTGCCAGCAAATGTATTAAGAACAATACCTGTTAGTAATATCGCATTAGTGAAGGTTTACTCTAACAATTTACTAGTTTCTTCTAACTCAGGAGGTGTATTAGCTGTATTTACTAAGCGTGGAGATGACTACAACAGCTCAGCTTCTGCTACACCCAATATGACGATTAACATTGAGGGCTACTCTGCGATAAAAGAATTCTACTCCCCAGATGATCTAGCTATAGAGAAGGCTAGAATCAATAAAACACCTGACAACCGTACCACTATATATTGGAACCCTATGGTACAATTAAATGAAGAAACGAAAAACGTTACCCTTAGCTTTTACAACAGTGATCGAGCAAAAAAGCACCGTGTGATTATTCAAGGATTCAATAGTGCTGGAAAATTATTTTACAAAGAACAGATTATTGAGTAATACTTTATTACTAACTACTTCAAATTAAAAAAGGCTGATACAACTAAGTTGTATCAGCCTTTTTTAGATCAAAGTGATAAGACTAGAATCCTTTCTTAGCAATTCCTTCTTTAATGCAAGCAAGCGCCTTAGCTTCTCCAAGCATTGTAGTCATTTTATTTCCTTTACCGTCATTGCCTTGTGCCATATAGCCACCACGACTAGTTTTGGTAATTACCGCATCTTTCATTGGAACGCCTTTTTCTTTCGTTTTCATGCAATATGCTGTTAATGTTTCTGCCATTGTAAATGTTTTAGTGTTAAAGTAATTCGGTTAAAAAAAAGTCGATTATAGCTACAAGCTACACATTTTATAATTAATTTCAAAAAATATAGTTGCAAATTCAAAAAAGCAGCATTTTTGACTTTGTCTATCTCTTATTTTCGTTCCATAATTCTTTGATAAGATTGCTATCTTCTAGCTCTTCCATATCACTGAGCTCCCACTCTAACGCCTTTGTACTCTGTGATATTTCTAATAGGGAGATGATGAGCGACGCTAATAATGCAATAAGACTTACTGCAAAAACATAATGTGCAAAATCCCAACTAGCATATACAGAATACATTGTAACTACACAACAAAGAAAACTGAAAACCCCTAAGGCCTGCATTTGTCGCACCATATTAATCCTCACTCTGAGAATTTTAATTTGTTTGAGTAGCATCGGCTTTTTTTCTCCTTTTAGATACTCATCATGCAATTTTCTTATCAAATTTGCTAATGCCAAATACCGATTAGTATAAGCAAGCAGCAACAAACTAATTGCCGGAAAAAGTAGGGCTGGTGTGTTGAATGTTATTTCCATAGAGTTTGAATTACGAATTAAAAATTACGAATTACGTTACAGTATAAAATGTCAATTGTTTAGACTGTCACATATGTTTCTTCAACTGTAAAAGTTACTTGTTTTATCATAAATAATTAAACAGACCAAAACATTTTTTATAATTCGCAATTCTTAACAAACACCGAAATTTAAAAAACTTACAACTTACCATTCACAACTTACAACTAAAATTAGAACCAACTTCGCTTCCACAATTCTCCTGCATTTTCATCCTTAGCTAATCTGCGGCTTCTTCTTTTTACATCTATTCTATGCTTTATTAGCGTACCAATAATCATAAAAATAAATATAAAAGTTAATGGAGGAATACCCATAAAACTTACCCACTTACCGCCGTACATTCTGCGCATTGGTCGCTTAAGTCTTTCTGCGATTAAGTACATCGCCGGCACAATGATAAGTGTCATAAAGAATGCAAAAGCTAATCCGAAAATGATTGTCCAGCTTAGTGGTTTCCAAAATGCTACGTTATCTCCACCAAAGAAAATATGTGGGTTTAATTCTGAGAATAGCGTGATAAAATTAATATTGAACCCTACTGCAATAGGCAAAAATCCTAAGATAGCTGCTACTGCTGTAAGTAGTACTGGAATAATTCTCGTCTTTCCTGCTTCTATCACTGCCGCTCTAGTTTTCATTCCTCTACTGCGTAATTCATCTGCAAACTCTACTACAAGAATACCATTCTTTACGACTATCCCTGCTAGCCCTACTACTCCGAGTCCAGTCATTAATACAGAGGCTTCCATACCAAAAATAGTAAATCCTAAAAGCACACCAATCACACTAAATATGATCTCCGTAAGAATAATAACCGATTTGCTAATCGAATTAAATTGCAATACCAGTGTGAGCAATATTAATCCTAATGCAATCATCATGGCCTTGCCTAGAAATGCACCCGTCTCTGCTTGTTGCTCACCTTCACCAGTTTGAGTGATGGTAACTCCATCTCCCTTTTTGGTAAAATTGGCTATATGCCCAGTAAGCACCTGATTTACTGCAGTGGCATTATACCCCTCTGTGATAAGGACATTACTCCTCAGCGTAATCAATCGCTTTTGATTTTTTCTTTTTACACTACCAAAAGTACTCGTAGGTTCTACAGTTACTAAAGAACTTATTGGAATATTTTTTACTGCACCACCCGCTGCAAAATCTCTAAACGTAATATTCATATTAAGTAGATTACTTAAACTTTTACGTTGTAAATCATTGTTACGCAATTGAATTTTATACTCCTCCTTTCCTTCCTTTATTTTAGAAACCTCTCTACCAAAAAGTGCTGTACGAATTTGACTTCCTATCTGAGCTGTACTCACTCCTGCAATCAACGCTCTTTGTCTGTCGATGGTTAAAGTAATTTCAGGATTATTCAGATCTACACTCATCTTCAATTCCTCTACACCTG
>JBBRHK010000077.1:0-9634 GCA_038222815.1 Chitinophagales bacterium | reverse complement strand
AAAGCCTAAACAGTTAGAGATGCCCATCAAATTTTTTGGCGAGAATGCTAGCGAGTCGCAAACTTTTGTTGAATTTAATAAGGGTACGAAGAAAGAGTGGTGATGGAGCATTTGGTACGCTGCAGTTGGCCAGCCAGAGTTTTCAATTTTCTAAAAAAAATACTCATCATCAAACATCAAATGATATCTATTTTCATTTTATTCACCATTCATAAATTATCAAAGAGGAGTCTTTAAATATTATTCATTTTTAATTAACTTTTTAGTCTAAGTTTGATAACGAACACCATTAAGATTAGATAAAACCCCTCAAGGACCATTATGGTAAAAATTGCAGTGATAGATGACCATCAAATCGTAATTGATGGTGTTAAGGCGTTGTTACATAATAATAAAGAGTTTAAGGTGGTGCTTGAGTCTACCAGCCCTTCAAGGTTTATAGAAGCTTTAAGGGACGCTGAGGTCGATATTGTTCTCACAGATATTTTTATGCCAGAGATGAGTGGAGAGGCATTAGCAAAAGAAATAGCGGGTCATTTTCCAAAGATAAATATCGTTGTACTTTCTATGGGCGGCCAAAATAGTCTTGTACAAAATATGATTGCAGACAGCAACATTAAAGGATTTCTTTTGAAAAATATAGGAAAGGCTGAAATGCTGTTAGCCCTTAAGAAGGTAACGAGTGGAGGCGTATATTTTAGCGAGGAAATCTTAAAGGAAATGATTGCTAGCTCTGCTTTGCCAGAACAAAAAGTATCGAGCCTTACTATTAGGGAATTGGAAATATTGAAATTGATCGAATTGGAAATGCACAATAAGCAAATAGCAGACGAACTTTTCATAAGTGAAAGAACGGTAGAAACTCATCGTAAAAACATTTATAGGAAAACAGACACGAATAGTGTGATTGGTTTAATAAAGTACGCTTATATAAATAAATTAATTACATAAAAAAAGCTGCTCCTAAAAGGAGCAGCTTTTTTTAAAATTCTCTATAAATTATTTACCAAAAGTGTAAAAAAGATTAATAGAAAGATTGTTAGACTTTAATTCATTTGAATTTGTTTCTGAAAGATCGCTAATACCGAACATGTATCTAGCACCTACCGCTATACTTGGATCTAATTTGAAACCAAGACCAGCACCTGCTGAAAAGTTTGTAGATTTTAATTGATCTTTAAAATCTATTGTTACATTTCCTGTTTCTGCTTTTGCACTAGTTACAAAGCCTATTTGCGGACCGGCTTCTACAAAAAAGCCACTTTTAGTTACATACTTAAACATAACCGGAACATTTACAAAATTGATTTTATTGGTAGTGTTTGAAGAATTAGTTTTAGCACCCTCTAATGAATAAGAAACTTCTGGTTGCACATAAAAGTTAGTGCCTGCAGGAATTGAGGCATATACCCCACCATTTCCTCCAAATAGAGATTTTGTATTGTTCGCACTTACTGCAGAACCAGACAAGTTAGAAACGTTTAAGCCAGCTTTAAGACCAAAAGATGCTTGAGCCTGTGCTCCAGTGATTGCAAAAAATGCTACAGCTACACTTAAAATAATTTTTTTCATGATATTTTTTTTAGGTTAAATTTTCTTCCTTCAAAATGAAGGATAGTTACTACCTATAATTAAATATTGTGCCAAAAAATCATTTTGGATATTAAAAAGCGCTTATTTGTGGAAATAAGAATTTGTTATGAATCCATTAACTAGTTAATGGCAGAGGAAATATTTTTTAACATATCCTCTGTCATATTTGCTAAATCGTACTTTGCTTGCCAGCCCCAATCCTTTTCAGCTGTGGAGTCATCTATACTTTCTGGCCAGCTATTGGCAATTTCTTGACGATAATCAGGGGTATAAGAAATTTTGAATTCTGGGATATGCTTACGGATTTCCTCAGATATCTCTTTGGGGCTGAAGCTCACACCGCTTACGTTGTAAGAGGTACGTACTTTAATTTTTTCCTTAGGACTCTCCATTAGCTCTATCGTTGCCCTTATTGCATCTGGCATATACATCATAGGTAAGTAAGTGTCCTCTTGTAGAAAACACTCATAAGACTTATGGTCTATTGCCTCATTAAAGATTTCGATTGCATAATCTGTTGTACCACCACCTGGGGCACTCTTATAGCTTACAAGACCTGGATAGCGAATGCTGCGCACATCTACACCATATCTATTAAAATAATAATTACACCAAAATTCGCCTGCGTATTTACTAATGCCGTACACTGTTGTAGGCTCTATAACTGTTTGTTGAGGACAATTTTGTTTTGGTGAAGTTGGCCCAAAAACAGCAATACTGCTTGGCCAGAATACCTTTTCTACTTGTTCTTCCTTTGCAATATCTAATACATTAAGCAGACTTTGCATATTTAGATTCCACGCTAAGGATGGATTTTTTTCCCCAGTTGCTGAAAGAATTGCTGCGAGTAGATATATCTGGGTAATACCTTGACGAATGACTTGCACGTGCAGCATTTCCTTATTCATCACATCAAGGCTTACATAAGGGCCAGTATTTTCAAGCAAAGGATTTTGTTCCCTTAAATCGCTGGCTATTACATTGGCATTACCATATATTTTTCTAAGCGCAAGTGTGAGTTCTACGCCTATTTGACCAGAGGCACCTATAACTAAAATCTTATCTTTCATATTTGCTTTTTTCGGGGTTGCCATTTTTTCGGATGACAGTGTGGATTTCAATATTACAATCGACTGCAAATGTAAATACCAATTTACAAATATGCTGTTAGAATTTTCGGATTGGGTATTTTTCGTTTTCAAGAGACATTAATTCTGATACATTGAACTAATATTTTGATTGTAGACGATTTTTTTCATTCATCACTCATCACTCCCGATAGCTATCGGGACTAACCATTACCTTTGCCCTATGACCGATTTATTTCAAAATCAACTGACTAACAAAGACAATTTTTTTCTTATTGCTGGCCCTTGTGCAGTAGAAAGCGAAACTCTTTGCCTTACCGTAGCAGAGCAAGTACTAAGGATTTGTTCTGACTTAAAAATACCATACATATTTAAGGGGAGCTATCGTAAAGCTAATAGAACAAGTGGTAATTCTTTTACAGGAATAGGTGACGAAGCGGCATTAAAGATTTTGAGGAAAGTAAAAGAGAACTTTTCCATCCCCGTAACGACTGATATTCATACGGCTCCAGAAGCCGCCATCGCTGCGGAGTATGTTGATGTACTTCAAATACCGGCGTTTCTTTGCAGGCAAACTGATCTGCTCGAAGCAGCAGCAGATACAGGGCTATACGTAAATGTAAAAAAAGGTCAATTTCTAAGCGGGCATTCTATGAAATTTGCAGTAGAGAAAATACAAAATAGAGGAAATAATAAAGTAGGACTTATAGAAAGAGGAAATAGTTTTGGCTACACCGATCTTGTGGTGGATTATAGGAATATTCCGTGGATGAAAGCCACAGGTGTTCCAGTAATAATGGATTGTACACATTCTTTACAACAGCCCAACCAAACCGCCGGCGTTACGGGTGGCGATCCTTCTATGATTACAACAATCGCTAGCGCAGCCATTGCTACAGGTGCAGATGGACTATTTATAGAAACGCATCCCACACCAGCTACCGCAAAAAGTGACGGTGCTAATATGTTGCAGTTAGATAAACTAGAAGAGTTGCTGAAAAAATTGGTGAGGATAAGGGAGGCGGTGCTTTAATAAAATATGTGCTAGTAAAGTAGATAGCAAGTCAATTCGTATTCAGTCTTAAATGATTTTTTAATTGCATTACAAAAGCCCAGCAATTGCTGGGCTTTTGTAATGCAAAATATTTCTATTAATTGCTTATAGTATGCTTACCCTTAGATAAAAACTTTAAAATCGTAACTAAGTCTTAGTACTCTTAAAAATCCAACCCCATACTCAAATACATCTGAGGCTTTCCTTTAAATAAAACATTCATAGGCCAAGACACATCATACTTTAAGAAATAACCAAGTAAGGTACTTCTTGCACCAAAACCATATCCACCTGCAAATGGCCCTACACCACCAGCTTTAATTTTTACAGTAGCACTGTTAGGACTTGTAAATATTTGTGTAGGTCTTTTTATATTTTCTATACCACCATTCCAAGCAGTACCAAAATCAATAAACTGCGTCAATTGTAAATCCCTTAAGAATTTATTATTGGCCGTCTTATCAAAAAGAGTAGACATCACCGGCATTCTTACCTCAGAATTTATCACCAAGGCATTATTGCCACTGGCAAGATTTTGTATGTAACCTCTCATATTTACTGCAAGACTTTGAAAAGCATATTCTTGGTCGTTGGCTGGAGGATTGGCTTCATTAAAATAGCGGAAGCTTCCATCATTTTTTACATTATTATTAAATATAAACCAGCCATCAGTTCCTCCTAAATAATAAATTAGTTTTTGATTACCGAAACTGAAATCCCCAGCGGCTCTTACTGCCCAAGTCATATTTCGATAAATTGGATAGTAATGGCGCACATCAAAGCCTACATTAAAAGTATTCCTTCCAAGAGCTGTTTGTTTTTTGCCTATTTGTGCATTATAGTCGAAAAATATTTTTCCTCTAAATCCTTCCCAAATATTATTTTCTGGGTTCAAGGTGTTATCGTGTACAAACTCAGCAGAACTTACACTATACTGCAGTACTTCATCTGGTGTGGCAATTCCATCTGGGGTAAGAAATACAAATTTATCTCTCCTGTATCCAGTTTTCAAAGCGATTCTCTTTACTTCGCTTAGCGGATAAGAAACATTACCTTGGTAAAGGTTAGTAAATTGCTTTACTAGCCCGCCAGTGCTGCCATCTTGTAACTGCTGTACATTCCTGTAATAAGAGCCACCCCAATCTATACGCCTTCTTAGATTTTGATAATTTACATACCACTCATTATCCGTTAGTCTTGATCCTATCCTAAAAGCTCCTGTGAGATGAATGTCTTCCATCAAATCACTTACACCCACCTTTACTAATCCACTGATAAGGCTGCCTCCATTTAATCTCACAGGTCCTGCACCTCCACTGTACGGCTCATATCTATTGATGAGCACTGTATTGTAGGCGCTTATCCCGCCAAAGTTTAATGAGAACTTCTTAGGCTTGTAAGTGTATAGTTTTGCCGAAGCTAGTACGTTTTCTTCTGCCTCGGTTGTAGCTTGCACATCATTGTCAGTACTGGCAGTAGGTATGCTATCTTTTACTTCAAATTCTGATTGGAAAAAATCATCAATATCTTTTTTAGGTTTTGTTTTCACTTCTCCGGGCTTCGCCGTAGCTACATCAGTAAACCTACTTTCTCGTCTAAGCTTTTTCGAATAAGTGGTAGGGAGTGCTGTAATGTTTCTCCTTCTTAAGGTGTTCTCATCTATTTTTAACTTGTACAAAGACTTATCATCACTTTGCCTAGTTACTTCACTCACTTGATTACTCTCGCCAGCAATTTTGCTTTCTGCAATGCTGCTAGGATAATTAGATAAAGGAAAGGTATAAGTAGAATCGCTGCTAATAGATACTACCGCTACAGAATCAATATCCGTTTGTTTAAATGCTTTTAGTGTACTATCCACCTGCTCTGGCGAAGGGTTACGAAGTATTTCTCCTGCTATAAGTACAAGTGTATCTAAGCCTTCTTTTGTAGAATTAAAAAATCCTGCATATCTATTGCCAATACCGTTTTCATCACTTACAAATGTGAAATGATTTGCATTGTACTGGGTAGGAAATCTTGCATCGCCATATTTCAAATCTGTCAATTGAGTAATTTGATTAAGCTCGGGCTTTCCACCAAAATCTGTTATAAGAAATACATTAAATCTTTCATTGGGTGGCAGTATCGTATCACCGGTTGGCGCATTTGGTGATGGCCTATTACTGCTGAATAATATTCCTGTCTTACCCGGAAATGCAGCAAATGATGCATCTAAATTATCATATACATCATTAGTGATAGGACGTAATTTTTCTTTGGCTATATCGTAACTATAAATATCAGTATGTCCATTTCTTACTGCAGAGATAAGCATCGTTTTGCTGTCTAGCATAAACTTCATATCCTGTATCTGCTGGAATGTAGTATCTAAAACAAGCTTGGTACTTTTAAATCTATTAATGACATCATACACAAATAACTTTAGCTTTCCTTCCTCTGCGTAGGCCACAGCAATTCTTGTTCCTTTCACATCCCAGGCTGTATAGGGTAGGTTACGGTCAATCTTCCCCATGTAATTTCTCACCCCGTACTTTAGTAATGTTTTCTTCTCAAAATTATCATCAAGAATCACCCTTACTTGACCTCTTTTATATTCTGTTACCACATAAGAGTTATTTTTCTTAGTGGGATTTACACTGAAGTTAAAGTAGTCCTTTCTTTTGTTAACGGTAAATCCTTCTATAAAATTACCTTTCACGTAAGTCTTTCTCTTTCTTATATCTTCTGAGTATTTATTATCTTGATACTCCATAAATTCTCTTAGGAGTGCATTAAACTTTAGCTTGGTTACTTGGGTAGAGGCTCTATTAATGTTTTTATAAATTCTAGCTAGGTATAAAAAGTAAGTAACATTTTCTTTTTTATATTTCTCTTCTATGAAGTACCAGAAAGCGTGACCGGTAAGCCTAGGCTTGTATCTTGCTAAAGAAGAAAATTTTCTAAAGTTGCCGCTTAGTATCTCGCTTTTAAATTCATCATCGAGTGCAGTACTCCAGTTTTCACCTAGGTAGGCTACATATCCATCTGTGAGCCATTGAGGAAGCACGAGTAAAGCTTGGTTACCAGCTACCTCTCCTAGGTCATCACCAAATAAAACATTCTTTGTAATAATATCTCCAATGCCTAATCTTATTTGCCTTTTTAAATCGGCGTGGTTAGCATTAAAATAAATGACCATTTTGTTGTTAACCAGTGTTGTAGTATTACCATTTCCTAGAGGGTCTGCATCGCCACCGATATTCGTCTGCTTAAAATCAGTAAAAGTATTGTACAAAATAATATTTGCTCTACGCTGCATACTATACTCAGATGCTGCTTCTAGTTCTGGTAATTGTTTCTCTGCTTCTTGTAGAGTATATTTTGCGAGTTCTTGTCCACCATCGTAGAAATAAACATTGAAATTCTTTGTTTGGTAGTATTGCCACTTGAAAATGCGATGCTGTACCCTATTGCGACCAAACACTACAGAGTTTACCTGAGCCTTCGCAAACGCAGCACTTATCACTAATAAAATTGTAGTAAATATTATTCTACTCATCTTTGCCATAATACAATAATTGATATTGGAGTTAAAATTACTCTATTAGCAGTTATCTTTAAAATATTCTAATCATTAGTTTAAAAATATGCTACAAGTACATTCTTTCGAATTTAGTCCAATTTATGAAAACACTTATGTTGTTTATAATGAGTTTAACGAATGTATCATCATTGACCCCGGCTGCTATCACGACCATGAAAAAGAAAAACTTGCCGCTTATATCAACGATAAAAAACTTAAACCCGTTCATTTGCTCAATACGCATTGTCATTTAGACCATGTATTTGGAAACGCATTTGTAGCAGAAAAATATGGATTGGAGTTGCAAATTCATTCACTAGAGCAGCCTGTACTTGACTTTGCGCCCACTAGTGGTTTAATGTATGATCTCCCTTTCACCACTTATCAAGGAAAAGTTAATTATATCAAGCAAGGGGAAACGATATTCTTAGGGGAAGATGAACTTCAAATTTTATTTACTCCCGGTCATAGTCCTGGAAGTGTAAGTTTTTATTCTAGCAAAGATGGATTTGTAATAAGTGGAGATGTATTATTTAAAGAAAGCATTGGTAGGACTGACCTGCCTGGCGGAGATTTGGATACATTATTAGCTGCAATAAAGTCAGAATTATTTACCCTTCCACAAGATACAACGGTGTATAGTGGTCACGGTGCATCCACAACAATAGAAGCAGAGATGGCTAGTAATCCATTTTTTAAATAATGCAAATGTCTTTAGGTCTAGTATGTATGGCTGCTATTGTATTCACCTGAAATATGGGCGTTTTACCTTATTTTTGCAGCGAATTTTATAAAAATTATTATATGGATGTTTTTGAGAAACTGGTAAAGGATGGTGGTCCGTTGGGTCAGCATATGGATAGAGCTCACGGTTATTTTGCCTTTCCAAAATTGGAAGGTGAGCTTGGTCCTAGAATGAGTTTCAGAGGTCAAGAAATGATTACTTGGAGTCTTAATGATTACCTAGGATTGGTAAATAATCCAGAGGTTAGAAAAGTGGATACTGAGGCAGCTGCTATGTATGGTATGGGAAACCCGATGGGTGCAAGAATGATGAGTGGAAATACTACGAAGCACGAAGAGCTTGAAAAAGTGATCAGTGAGTTTGTAAGCAGGGAAGATACTATGCTACTCAATTTCGGATATCAAGGTATAATGAGTTGCATAGATGCATTGGTAAATAGAAGAGATGTAATAGTATACGATGCGGAATGTCATGCTTGTATTGTAGATGGTATACGCTTACATGTGGGACAGACCTATGCATTTAAGCACAACAACATAGAAGATTGCGAAAAGCAACTTGAAAGAGCTAAGAAAATAGCAGAGAAGAACGGCGGAGGTATACTTGTAATCACTGAAGGTGTTTACGGAATGGACGGGCAACAAGGAAAGCTTAAAGAAATTGTAGCTCTAAAAGAGAGACACGAGTTCCGTTTATTAATAGATGATGCACACGGATTTGGTTATATGGGTCCAAATGGCGCCGGCGCTGATAGCGCTCAAGACTGCCAAGCAGGCGTTGATCTTTACTTTAGCACATTCGTAAAAAGTATGGGAAGTATAGGTGCATTCATAAGTGGACCAAGGAATGTTTTGAAATATTTACGTTACAATGTAAGGAGTCAAATCTTTGCAAAGAGTCTTCCTTTGCTTATTGTAGAAGGAATGCTGAAGCGTATGGAAATGGTAAAAGCAATGCCAGAACTTAGAGAGAAGCTTTGGTACAATGTAAATAGGATTCAATCTGGTCTTAAAGAAAGAGGTTTTGATTTGGGAAAAACCAATAGCCCAGTAACACCAATTTACATGAAAGGCTCTTTACCAGAGGCTACCAAGATGGTGATGGATTTAAGAGAAAATCATCATATTTTTTGTAGTATCGTAGTGTATCCTGTAATACCAAAAGGCGATATTATTTTCAGAATCATTCCTACTGCAAGGCACACAGATAAAGATATTGATGAAACGCTAGCTGCATTTGAAGCCACTAAAAAGAAATTAGATGCTGGTGAATATAACGCAGAAGAAATCCCAGATATGGCGGGGTAGGGGTTAGGTAATAGATTTTAGATGATAGATACTAGATATTAGATAGTAGACTTTAGTACTAAGTACATATTATGGAGACAAGAGGAGTTTAATACAAAATCCCCACACAGATATGCGTGGGGATTTTTTTATACCAAGAAAATTATAATAATTGAGCTCTCATAATATACGTTGACGCCAAGTTTGGTTGATAACTTTTTATAAATGGTAAATATATGGAAATTAAGCTAAGACAAAAGCGTCATTTTAGTACAGAATTTAATAAGGAAAAAGTACAGATAA